>JAGXRS010000275.1 GCA_018335615.1 Hydrogenophaga sp.
TGTATTCGTGGATCTCGGCCTTGATCCAGTGCATGGCGTAGCTCACCAGGCGCACGCCCTGCTCGGGGTCGAAGCGCTTGACCGCCTTCATCAACCCCACATTACCCTCCTGGATGAGGTCGCCGTGCGGCAGGCCATAGCCCAGGTACTGGCGAGCGATCGACACCACCAGCCGCAGGTGCGACATCACCAGCTGTCCGGCGGCCTCCAGGTCGTTGTGGTCGCGCAGGCGGCGGGCGGCACCTTGCTCATCTTCCAGCGTCAACAGGGGCATGCGGTTGACGGCAGAAATGTAGGCGTCCAGGTTGCCCAGAGGCGGCAGGGTCAGGGAACGGCTTGCCCATGGACTGGCGATCGCAACGGTGGCGGTGGGCAGCATGGCGGGAGAAAAAGTGGCAGTCATCGAATCACCCTCCTGAGTTGTCTTTTCCAAATATTAGCACTCTCTCTGAGTGAGTGCTAAAGGAATGGTTCCATGACACCTGGGCGTGCATGCGCTGGGTCTGGGCAGCGGTCGTGCTCTCAGAGGCGCTTCGATCGGCAAACGGGGCGCCCAGCCGAGAGGAGCTCGCTACGGCCAGTTACACGGTGGCTACATGAAGCCGGAAACAAAAAAGCCCGCCATGAACTTCATGGCGGGCTTTCTTTATGTACGTTGGTGCCGGAGAGATGAATCGAACACCCGACCTTCTCATTACGAATGAGCTGCTCTACCGACTGAGCTACACCGGCAACGTCTTAAATTATACCTCGGTGTGATAGCGCGTGATGCGCTCGACTTCGTTCTTTGAGCCCAGCACGACGCTCACGCGTTCGTGCAGCTTGGTCGGCTGGATGTCGAGGATGCGTTGGCGGGCGTTGGTGGCGGCACCGCCGGCCTGCTCCACCAGCCAGGCCATGGGGTTGGCTTCGTACATCAGGCGCAACTTGCCGGGCTTCTCGGGCTCGCGCTTGTCCCAGGGGTACATGAACACGCCACCGCGGGTGAGGATGCGGTGCACGTCGGCCACCATCGAGGCCACCCAGCGCATGTTGAAGTCCTTGCCACGCGGGCCTTCCTTGCCGGCCAGGCATTCGTCCACGTAGCGCTTCACGGGCGCGTCCCAGTGCCGCATGTTGCTCATGTTGATCGCGAATTCCTTGGTGTCGGGTGGAATCTGCAAGTGCTCTTTGGTCAGCACGAAGGAGCCCTGTTCACGGTCCAGGGTGAACATGGCCACGCCATCGCCGACGGTCAGCACCAGCGTGGTTTGCGGGCCGTAGACACAGTAGCCGGCCGCGACTTGCTGGTGCCCGGGCTGCAGGAAGTCCTGCTCGGTCACGGGCTCGATGGTGGTCGGGTCTTCGTTGCCCTTCTTGAGCACCGAGAAGATGGTGCCGATGCTCACGTTCACGTCGATGTTGGACGAGCCGTCCAGCGGGTCGAACATGAGCAGGTACTCGCCCTGCGGGAAGCGGTTGGGCACCACGTAGATGCTGTCCATCTCTTCGCTGGCCATGGCGGCGAGGTGGCCACCCCATTCGTTGGCCTCGATCAGCACCTCGTTGGCGATGATGTCGAGCTGCTTCTGCATTTCACCCTGCACGTTTTCCGTGGCGGCCGCACCCAGCACGCCGCCGAGGTCGCCTTTGTTGACGGCCTGGCTGATGCTTTTGCAGGCGCGCGCCACCACTTCGAGCAGCAGGCGCAGGTCGCCGGGGATATGACCGTCAACCCGCTGTTGCTCCACAAGGTAGCGGGTGAGGGAAATGCGTTGGGACATGGGTTCCTCCGTTGTGTGTTGGTGACGCCGGCAGGTGGTGCCGGCGGATTCGGTTCGATGGCTCAGTCAGTCGGCCAGCGCGCGGGTCACGACCTCGCGCACGTCGTTGCTCAGGTCGGGTTTGGCCGCCACGCGGGCAATGGCTTCGCGCGCCGCGCTGCGGTAGGGTTCGGCCAGTTTCTTCCAGCGGTCGAGCGCACGGGCAAGGCGGGCGGCCACTTGCGGGTTGAAGGCGTCGAGTTCGATGACCCGCTCGCACCAGAACACGTAGCCCGCGGCGTCGCGTCGGTGGAAGGCACCGGGGTTGGCGCTGCAGTAGCTGAAGATCACACTGCGCGCCCGGTTGGGGTTCTTCAGCTGGAAGTCCGGGTGGTTCATGAGCTGGCGAACCGCCGGCAGCACGTGGCCGCTGCGGTCCGGTGCGCCCGCCTGCAGGGCGAACCACTTGTCGATGACCAGCGCCTCGTGGCGGAACAGCGCATGGAAGCGCGCCAGCGCCTCGTGCGCCAGTGGCTGCCCGCTGATGACCAGACTGGACAGTGCGTTGAAACGGTCCGTCATATTGCCTGCGTGCTTGAAACGCTGGTAGGCCTTGCCGGGCCACACCGGGTTGCCGTTGGTGCGCGCAGCCAGGCACAGCATGGTGAGCGCCAGCCCGGCCAGCGCGCGGCGGCCCGTGCCGACCGGGTCGGGGCGGTAGGCGCCGTTGTCCTGGTGCGTGTCGAAGGCCCATATCCAGTCGTCGTGCAGGGCGTGGGCCAGCTGCTCGCGCATGGCTTCACGCACCGCGTGGATGCGCTGCGGGTCCACCACGTCCAGCTGCTCGGCGATGTAGGTTTCGCCGGGCAGCGTGAGCACCAGTTCCTTGAAGGCGGCGTCCAGCGCGGGGTGGCGCAGCACGGCGCGCATCGCCTCCAGGTAAGCGGTGTTCAGCGGAGCGGTGCCCACCGGACCGTCGGCGCGGATGGCTTGGAGGGCCTGGCGCAAGGCGAGTCGCTGGCCGGCTTCCCATCGGTTGAAGGCGTCGCTGTCGAAGGCCAGCAGGCTGAGCAGCTGGGCGTCGGTGTAGTCCACGTCGAGCACCACCGGCGCAGAAAAGCCGCGCAGGATGGACGGCACGGGCTCCGCGTCCACGTTGACGAAGGTGATCTGCTCGGTTTCCTGGGTGAGCACGACGGTGTGGGTGCCGGTCTGCACCTGGCTCCAGTCGGCCAGTTGCAGCGGCAGTTCCCGACCGTCGGCATCGAGCAGGCCCAGGCCGACCGGAATCACGAAGGGCTGCTTCTCCGCCTGGCCCGGCGTGGGGGCGCAGCTCTGCGTGAAGCGCAGGGTGTACGTGCGTGCGGCGGCGTCGTAATGGCCGTCTGCGCGCAGGTTCGGCGTGCCGGCCTGGCTGTACCAGCGCTTGAACTGGGGCAGCAGGCGCGACAGGTCGGACTGGGGGTTCGCGTCGGCCATGGCCTGCGCAAAGTCGTCGCAGGTGACGGCCTGGCCGTCGTGGCGTTCGAAGTACAGCTTCATGCCAGCCGCGAAACCCGAGCGGCCCACCAGGGTCTGCATCATGCGCACGACCTCGGCGCCTTTTTCGTAGATGGTAACGGTGTAGAAATTGTTGATTTCCACGTAGCTGTCGGGCCGCACCGGGTGGGCCATGGGGCCGGCGTCTTCGGGGAACTGGGCGGTGCGCAGCACGCGCACGTCTTCAATGCGTTTGACCGCGCGGGCCGACGGCTCGGCGCACAGGTCCATGCTGAATTCCTGGTCGCGGAAGACCGTCAGGCCTTCTTTCAGCGAGAGCTGGAACCAGTCGCGGCAGGTGACGCGGTTGCCGGTCCAGTTGTGGAAGTACTCGTGGCCCACCACCGACTCGATGTTGGCGAAGTCGGTGTCGGTGGCGGTGGCGCTGTTGGCCAGCACGTACTTGGTGTTGAAGATGTTCAGGCCCTTGTTCTCCATGGCGCCCATGTTGAAGTCGGCCGTGGCGACGATCATGAAGCGCTCCAGGTCGAGCGGGAGGCCGAACCGGGCTTCGTCCCACACCACGCTGGCAATCAGCGAATTCATGGCGTGCTCGGTCTTGTCCATGTCGCCCGGGCGCACGTAGACCTGCAGCAAGTGCTCGCTGCCGCTGCGCGAGACGATGCGCTGTTCGCGCGCCACCAGCTGGCCCGCCACCAGCGCGAACAGGTAGCAGGGCTTCTTGTGTGGATCGACCCATTTGGCGAAGTGGCGGCCGTCGGGCAGCGCGCCTTCCTCCACCAGGTTGCCATTGGACAGCAGCACCGGGTACTTCTTCTTGTCCGCGCGCAGTGTCACCGTGTAGCTGGCCATCACGTCCGGACGGTCCAGGAAATAGGTGATGCGCCGGAAGCCCTCGGCCTCGCACTGCGTGAAGAAGGTGCCCTGGCTCACGTACAGGCCCATGAGCTGGGTGTTCTTCTCGGGCGCGCAGGTGGTGAAGATCTCCAGGTCGAAGGCCTCTTCGCCCGTGGGCAGGTTTTCCAGCACCAGCTGGTTGCCGTCCATCTTGAACGAGCAGCCACCGCCGTTGAGCAGCACGCGCGCCAGGTTCAGGTCTTCGCCGTCCAGGCGCAGGGCCTGGGCCGGTACCGCCGGGTTGCGGCGCAGGCGCATCTTGTTGAGCACGCGGGTCTTGGCCGCATCCAGATCGAAACACAGGTCGACCGTGTCGATCCAGTAGGCCGGGGCGGCGTAGTCTTCGCGGCGCACCACGGTGCTGGGGCCTTCGCGCAATGAACTCATGCTGTGTCCTTCAGAAGGAGGGGGAGGGCTGCGCCGTCGGGCAGCCCGCGAAGCGGCGCAGCGTGGGGGCCATCGTCACACGCCTTGCTTCAGCGAGGCTTCGATGAAGGCGTCAAGGTCCCCGTCCAGCACCTTCTGCGTCGCGGAAATCTCGACGTTGGTGCGCAGGTCCTTGATGCGGCTGTTGTCCAGCACGTAGCTGCGGATCTGGTGGCCCCAGCCCACGTCGGTCTTGGTGTCTTCCAGTTTCTGCTGTTCTTCCTGCTGCTTGCGCAGCTCAAAGTCGTACAGCTTGGAGCGCAGGCGTTTCCAGGCCACATCACGGTTGCTGTGCTGGCTGCGGCCGTCCTGGCATTGCACCACGATGCCGGTGGGGATGTGCGTCAGGCGCACCGCCGAGTCGGTCTTGTTGATGTGCTGGCCGCCAGCGCCGGAGGCGCGGTAGGTGTCGGTTCGCACATCGGCCGGGTTGATGTTGATCTCGATCGAGTCGTCGATCTCCGGGTACACAAAGACCGAGGCAAACGAGGTGTGGCGCCCGCCGGACGAGTCGAACGGGCTCTTGCGCACCAGGCGGTGCACGCCGGTTTCGGTGCGCAGCAGGCCAAAGGCGTAGTCGCCTTCTATCTTGATGGTGGCGCCCTTGATGCCGGCCGTGTCGCCCGCGGTTTCGTCTTCCAGCGTGGTCTTGAAGCCCTTGCGCTCGGCATAGCGCAGGTACTGGCGCAGCAGCATGCTGGCCCAGTCGCAGGCCTCGGTGCCGCCCGCGCCGGCCTGGATGTCCAGGAAGCAGTTCAGCGGATCGGCCGGGTTGTTGAACATGCGGCGGAATTCGAGCTTTTCCACCTCGGTCGCCACCTTGGCGGCTTCGCTTTCAATGGTGAGCAGCCCGGCGTCGTCGCCGTCGGCTTCCGACATCTCGAAGAGCTCGGTGTTGTCGGCCAGGTCGTTGGTGAGCCGGTCCAGCACCAGCACCACGTCTTCCAGCGATTTCTTCTCGCGGCCCAGGTCTTGTGCGCGCTTGGGGTCGTTCCAGACGGTGGGGTCTTCCAGCGCCGACTCGACTTCTTTCAGTTTCGATGCTTTGGCATCGTAGTCAAAGATACCTCCGGAGCTCGACCACGCGGGTGGTCAGGTCGTCGAGCTGGCTGCGGATGGTGTTGATGCGTTCGGCTTCCATGGGGGATCCTTCTGTGTCGGCGATGTGCGAATGGTGGGGCGGTCGCCGGTCGTGCGCACTGGGTCGCACCGCCGGGCCGAAACCGCGATTTTCTCACGTCCCGCCACGCGGTCGTGCGCGCCGCCGGGGCAGGCCTTGCGCGCGGCGGCTCAGGCGAGGAAGGACTCGATCAGCTCGGCCAGCACCCGGGGCTGGTCGTGGTGCATCATGTGGCCTGCGTCATGGACCACCTCGCTGCGCAACTGCGGCACGACGGTCATGCGCTCGTGGAATTCGGCGAGCGTGAAGCGGTCTTTCCACCACTGGCCCAGGCTGTCGTCGCTGGCCACCACCGACAGCACCGGTGCGCTGATGCGACGAAAGATCTCCTGCGCTTCGTCCACGCGGTAGAGCTGGGCGCTCACCACCTTGTGCGCCGCGTCGCCCAGAATCTCCCATTGCCCTTTGTCGTTGGGCGCGGCCCACTGGCGGGCCAGCCAGTCGGCCTTGTCCGCGGGCAGGCGGCGGTTGGTCTTCATCAGGCGGCGCGCCACGGCGTCCACCGATTCGTAAGCCTTGAGCGCGTTGTCGCCCCGGTGCAGCGCCTTGAGTTCGTCCAGCCACTGGGCGTAGCGCCCGGGCGCCTGTGCCGGGCGGGTGGCGGGCATGCCGAAGCCCTCCAGGTTGACGAGGCGGCGGATGCGTTCTGGGCGCACACCGCTGTAGACCATGGCCACGTTGCCGCCCATGCTGTGGCCCACCAGGTCCACGGGGCTGCCGGGTGCGTAGTGGTCGAGCAGGGCGTCCAGGTCGGCCAGGTAGTCGGGAAACCAGTAGCTGTCCACCGGCGCGCCGGCGCGCGTCAGGCCGAAGCCGCGCCAGTCGGGCGCGATGATCCAGCGCGCCTGCTGCAGCGCATCCACCATGAACTGCCAGGAGGCCGACACGTCCATCCAGCCGTGCACCAGCACCAGCGGGGGACGTAACGGATCGGGTTCGCCCCAGACGCGAACGTGATAGGACAGGTGCCGCACGACGATGTGTTCGCTGCGGGCGGGCTTCAGGGCTTGATACATTCGTTGGATCATAGATAACGAGACGGAGACAAGCCATGCCCCCGAGTCAAGGCAGAGACAAGACCGCCCGCGCGCGCCAGCCATCCACCCGGGTGGCCCCGTCGGGGGCCCGCGCATCGGTGGCCGATGGCTACCAGGACCTGCACCAGGGCTTGCGCTGGCAGGTGCCCGCCCAGTTCAACATGGCCGAGGTCTGCATGCGCCGCTGGGCTGCCGACCCGGTGAGCGCGCGCCAGACCGCGGTGATCGCCTGCACCCCGGGGCAGCCGGACCGCGCCCACAGCTACGCTGAGTTGCAGGACCAGGCCAACCGCCTGTCCCATGCGCTGACGGCGCTGGGCGTACGCCGCGGCGACCGCGTGGCCATCGTGCTGCCGCAGCGTTTCGAGACCGCCGTGGCCTACATGGCCGTGCTGCAGATGGGCGCTGTGGGCATGCCGCTGTCGCAGCTGTTCGGCCCTGAGGCCCTGGCCTTTCGCCTGCAAGACAGCGAAGCGGTGGCCGCCATCTGCGACGCCAGCACCTGGGGCGCTGTGCAGTTGGTGGCGCCCGACTGCCCGCTGCTTGGCAGCGTCGTGGCAGTCGACGCGGGCGACGGCATCGCAGCGTTTGACTGGGTGCATCTGCTGGCGCAGCAGCCGGGCCATTTTCAGCCGGTACAGACGCACGCCGACGAGCCGGCTGTGTTGATTTACACCAGCGGCACCACAGGCAATCCCAAGGGCGCGCTCATCCCGCACCGCGCCCTCATCGGCAACCTCACCGGGTTCGTGTGCAGCCAGAACTGGTTCGGATTCGATCCGTTCGACGCGTCGGTGGCCTCGCAGGCGGTCTTCTGGTCTCCAGCCGACTGGGCCTGGACGGGCGGGCTGATGGACGCGCTGTTGCCCACGCTCTACTTCGGCCGTCCGATCGTGGGCTACAACGGCCGCTTCAGCCCGCAGACCGCGCTGGAGTTGCTGGAGCGCCATGGCGTGACGCACACCTTCCTCTTCCCGACCGCGCTGAAGGCCATGATGAAGGCTTTTCCCGAGCCGCGCCGGCAGTACACATTGCAGTTGCAAGGCCTCATGAGCGCCGGCGAGGCCGTGGGCGATGCGGTGTTCGCCTATTGCGAGCAGCAGCTGGGCGTGACGGTGAATGAAATGTTCGGGCAGACCGAGATCAACTACATCGTGGGCAATTGCGCGCGGCTGTACCCGGCACGGCCGGGCTCCATGGGCAAGGGCTACCCCGGCCACCGCGTGGCGGTGATCGACGAGGCGGGCGATGAATGCCCGGTGGGCGTGCCGGGCGACGTGGCGGTGCACCGGCTGGACATCCACGGCCAACCGGACCCGATTTTCTTTCTGGGCTACTGGAAGAACGATGCGGCCACCCGGGCCAAGTTCACTGGCGACCCGGGCAACAGCTGGTGCCGCACCGGCGACTTGGCGGTGCGCGATGCCGATGGCTATCTCTGGTACCAAGGGCGTGCCGATGATGTGTTCAAGGCGGCGGGCTATCGCATCGGGCCGAGCGAGATCGAGAATTGCCTGGTCAAGCACCCGGCGGTGGCGAATGCAGCCGTGGTGCCCAAGCCCGATCCGGAACGGGGCGCGGTGGTCAAGGCGTATGTGGTGCTGGCCCAGGAATACCTGGCGGCACAGGGCGGGCCAGTGGCCACCGGCGGTTTTCTGGCGGCGCTCATCGCCGAGCTGCAAACGCATGTGAAGGGCAAGCTGGCGCCCTACGAATACCCGAAAGAGATCGAATTCGTCGAGTCCCTGCCCATGACCACCACCGGCAAGGTGCAGCGGCGCGTGCTGCGCCTGCAGGAAGAGGCGCGCCACCAGGAAAAACAGGGACGCGGCTGACGCCACATCCCTGTTCGGAGCGCACGCGACTCATGGCGCGTGCGTGGGTTTTACAGTGCTCAGCGCGCGGCGGCCTGCACCGGTTCCGCCACATAAATCTCGACGCGGCGGTTCTTCGCACGCCCGGCCGAGGTGTTGTTGTCGGCCACGGGTTCGCGCGAACCGCGGCCTTCGGTGGCGATGCGGGTGGCGGCCACGCCGCGCGAGATCAGGTAATCGCGCGCGCTGTTGGCGCGGTCACGCGAGAGCGGGTCGTTGATCGCGTCGCTGCCGCTGCTGTCGGTGTGGCCGATGATGGCGACCGATGTGGCCGGGTTGGCGTTCAGCGTGCCCGCAAACTGGTTCAACACCCCGGCGAAATCGGACTTGATGTTGGAGCGGCCCACGTCGAACGAGATGTCCGCCGGAATGTCGAGTTTGAGGCGGTTGTCGGCCGTCTGGCTCACCGCCACGCCGGTGCCGGCCGTGGCGCGTTCCATGGCTGTTTTTTGTTCCTGCATGCGCTGAGACCAGACATAACCGCCCGCGGCGCCCACGGCACCTCCGAGCACCGCGCCTCGGGTGGCCCCCTTGGATCCACCGGTGGCTCCGCCGAGCACGGCCCCGGCGAGGGCGCCCAGGCCGGCACCTTTGGCGGAGTCTTGCTGGGTCTCGCTCATGTTGGCGCAGCCGGTCAGCGCCAGCGCGCCGGCCACCGAAACGGCCAGTAAGCCGCGGGTGAAGCGGTGAGAGGTCTTGTTCATGTGTATCTCCTGAAAGGGCGAAGCCCTGAATGCTGAGTCGAATCTTGCACGCCCCGGCGTGAGGGGGTCGGGTGCTGTCTGTAGCGGTCGAGACCAGCGCGCTGCGGCGATGCAATCTAAACTTATACCCCGACCGTGTGGCGGGCCCACACCAATCACCGCAACTTACAAACATTTGCATGAAAACATCACCACTTGGCACGATTTCGCTACAGGTCACGCCGATTTGCCTTGGCACCATGACGTTTGGGGAGCAGGTGAACGAAGCGGATGCCCACGCCATCCTGGATCGCTCACTGGAGCGGGGTGTGAATTTCCTGGATGCGGCCGAGATGTACTCGGTGCCGGCCCGGGCTGAAACCTGTGGTTCCACCGAAACCATTTTGGGCAACTGGTTCGCCAAGACGCCTGGCGCCCGCGAGAAGCTGGTGTTGGCCACCAAGGTGGCCGGCCCGTCGCGCGGCATGCCCTGGATCCGGGGTGACAACTCGGGCGTGAGCAAGGCCGAGATCATCAACGCCTGCGAGGGCAGCCTGCGCCGCTTGCAGACCGACGTGATCGACCTCTACCAGATCCATTGGCCCGCGCGCAATGTGCCCGCGTTTGGCGCTGTGTACTTCGATCCGTCCAAAGACAGGCCCTGCGCTTCCATCCACGAGCAGCTCGACGCGATGGCTGAACTGGTGAAGGCCGGCAAGGTGCGTGCCATCGGTCTGTCCAACGAAACCCCTTACGGTGTGCATGAGTTCGTGCGCCTGGCCGAGCAGCACGGCCTGCCGCGGGTGGACACGGTCCAGAACCCGTACTGCCTGATCAATCGGACGTACGAGAACGGGCTGGACGAAACCTGCCACCGCCTGGGCGTGTCGCTGCTGGCCTACTCGCCGCTGGGCTTCGGCCTGCTCACCGGCAAGTACGACGCCACCGGCCTGGTGGGCGATGCCGGGCGCATGGCGCTGTACGAGTCGATGCGCAAGCAGCGCTGGGGCCGCCCGGAAGCGCTGGACGCCGCGCGCCGCTACAACGCCCTGGCGCGAGACCACGGTTTGACCCCTTCACAGCTGGCGCTGGCCTTCTGCTACCACAACTGGCGCGTGGCCAGCACCATCATCGGCGTGACCTCGCTGACGCAGCTGGACGAATGCCTGGACGCCTGGGACACAACGCTCTCGCCCGAGCTGCTGGCCGCGATCGACAAGATCCGCTGGGAACTGCGCGACCCGGCGCAGTAGCCGCGTCTCCTCGCGCCACCTGCGGCGTGCCTTGCAGGCACCCGAACCGCCAGAGACGATGCCGCTTCGGGCTGTCCCAGCCTGCCAGGCTGGGAGCCGCGGTTGGTCAGTGCTCCAGCAGCCGATGCGAAACGGCCCGGCGGAGCCGGTTCCGTTGCATCGTGGGCTGGCGGCCTCTTGCGTCCGCCGCCTCGATGGCTTTTGCTGCCGGTCTTCACCACTTCATCTTTTGCCGCGTTTGTCAGTGTGACCATGGCCAAGAAATCGTATGTTTCCGAAACCCCCGCCACCGCCTGGCTGAAGGCGCATGGGGTGGCGTTCACCGAGCATCCGTACGAGTACCTGGAGCACGGCGGTGCGCAGCACAGCGCGCAGGTGCTGGGGCTGGACCCGTTCGCCGTGGTGAAGACACTGGTCATGCAGGACGAGCGGGCGCAGCCGCTGGCGGTGCTGATGCATGGCAACCGCACCGTGTCCACCAAGAACCTGGCGCGGCAGATTGGCGTGAAGTCGGTGGAGCCGTGCAAGCCCGAGGTGGCGAATCGACACAGCGGGTACTTCGTGGGCGGCACCTCGCCGTTTGGGCTGAAGCGGGCCATGCCGGTGTGGGTGGAGGCGTCGGTGCTGGATCTGCCCCGGATCTGGATCAACGGCGGGCGGCGCGGCTTTCTGGTGGGGCTGGAGCCGGCCGTGCTGAGCGGCCCGCTGGGCGCCCGGCCGGTGCATTGCGCGCTGGCAGAATAGCGCACCGCCGGGTCGGGCACACGGGTGTTCGCCGGCCCACACACAGGAGCTTCACTTGGAATCTGTCTTCCCGCTGCTGGCCGCATTGGCCGCTTACCTGATCGGCTCCCTGTCGTTTGCGGTGCTCGTGAGCCGCGTCATGGGTCTGAACGATCCGCGAACCTACGGCAGCAAGAACCCCGGTGCGACCAACGTGCTGCGTTCTGGCAGCAAGGCCGCCGCCATCGTGACCCTGCTGCTGGACGGGCTCAAAGGCTGGGCGCCCGTGGTCGCCGTGAAGTGGTGGGGCGAGGCCTATGGCCTGGGCGATGGCACGGTGGCGCTGGTGGGGCTGGCGGCCTTCCTGGGGCACCTGTACCCGGTGTTTTTCCGCTTCCAGGGCGGTAAGGGTGTGGCCACCGCGGCGGGCGTGATCATTGCCTTCGAGCCCTGGCTGGGTCTCGCAGCGCTGCTCACCTGGGTCATCGTCGCGTATTTCTTCCGTTATTCCTCGCTCGCGTCCATCGTCACCGCCGCATTTGCGCCAGCCTATTACCTGTTTGGCGACCGCGTCGCCTGGAACGCGCCTGGCGTGATCGTGCTGAGCCTGGCCGTCATGGGCCTGTTGCTGGTGTGGCGCCACGCCGAGAACATCAACCGGCTGCTGGCCGGAAAGGAAAGCCGTCTGGGAGCCAAGAAATGAGCCAAGAAATGAGCCGAGACATTGTTCGCCACGGCGTGGCTGCGCGCTACAGCGAAGCGGCCGTGTTCAACGGGGTGGTGTACCTGGCGGGCATGGTGCCCGAGCGGGGTGATGCCGACATCGCGGGCCAGACCCGCGACGTGCTGGAGCAGGTGCAGCAGCGCCTGCTGGAAGCCGGCAGCGACAAATCGCGCATTTTGCGGGCGCAGATCTACCTGTCGGACATCGGCGAGATCGGTGCGATGAACGCCGTGTGGGACGCCTGGGTGGTGCCGGGCACCGCGCCGCCGCGCGCCACGGTGCAGGCCGCGCTGGCCGATCCGGCGTGGAAGATCGAGATCGTCGTGACGGCGGCGCAGTCGGCGCCGGCGCCCTGACGCTCAGTACCGCTTGTCCAGCGTCAGCTGGTCGTTCGTGCGCTGCATCTGGAAGCGTGTGAGGAAGCTGTTGCCCAGCAGCACATAGGGCATGGCCTGCGGCAGCACGATGGCGGGCACCTCGTACACCAGGGCGTTGCCCACCTTCACAGATCCCAGCCGCACCTGGTGGCCAATGGCCTGGCCGTTGGCGGTGCTCACCCGCACTTTTTGCCCCTGCTCGAACGGCAGCTGGATGCGTCGTGCGTCCGCTTCGCTCAGGATGACCAGCGTGGCGCCCGTGTCCACCATGAACTGCACGGTACGCCCATTGATCTGGCCGGCGGGCATGAAATGCCCCTGGCTGTCGGCCGTGAGCACGATGCGCTGCGGCGGCGCGCCACCACCAGACCGGCCCACGCTCACCGGGGCGTCGCCCACCTGCAGCGTCTGGCGCTGGCCGTCGATTTCGAGCACAGCGCTTTCGCCCTGCGTGCTCAGCAGCTTCACGCCCTGGTGCGACTGCCCGGCCGACAGGAAGCGCGGCGCCGCACCTTCAATGACCACCAGCGCCTTGCTGCCCGACACGCCTGTGAGCGCGACGGACTGGGCAAGAGCGACCAGCGGAGCGAGCCCCAGAACAGCCGCGAGCAGAGGACGCATGGGCATGAGGTGTCTGTTTCCGGGGCGTCGCGGAACCGCGTCTGCCGGGCCGCCTACGCCGTCCCCTGGGGATGATGCGCGCAGCGCAGGGCGTTCGTTCAGTCCCTGAAGTTGTCGAAGCTCAGCGGCAGGTCCTTCATCTCGCTGCGGATGAGGGCCATGGCGGCCTGCAGGTCGTCGCGCTTGGCGCCGGTCACGCGCACGGCGTCGCCCTGGATGGCGGCCTGCACCTTCATCTTGCTGGCCTTGATGGCCTGCTGGATCTTCTTGCCGTCTTCGCTGCTGACGCCGTTCTTGACCTTGATCACCTGCTTGACCTTGTCGCCGCCCATCTTCTCGACCTTGCCGACGTCGAGAAAGCGCACGTCCACGTTGCGCTTGGTCAGCTTGTTGCGCAGGATGTCCTCGACCTGCTGGAGCTGGAAATCGGCGTCACCGAGAAGGGTGATGTCCTTGTCCTTGAGTTCGATGCCGGCGCTGGTGCCCTTGAAATCGAAGCGGGTGCCGATCTCCTTGGCCGTGTTCTCCACGGCGTTTTTCACTTCCACGAAATCGGCTTCGAGTTTGGTGTCAAAAGAAGGCATGAGGGTAGGGGTCCACAGAGGGTGAATGAGACAATCGGACGATGTTAGTCGAGAACAACGTGGCGCTCCAGCCCTACAACAGCTTCGGTATCGTGGCCCGGGCGCAGCGCCTGGTGCGCGTGCGCAGCGAGGCCGATGTGGCGCAGCTCATGGCGAGCCCGGCCTGGGTCGGTGTGGACCCGGCGTCTGCGCAGGCCTCGGCCCGGCCTTTCGTGCTGGGCGGTGGCAGCAACCTCGTCATCACCGGCGACGTGAAGCCGCTGGTGCTGAAGATGGAGATTCCCGGTCGTCGTCTGGTCGAGGAGACCGACAAAGGCGTGGTGGTCGAAGCGGGCGCAGGCGAGAACTGGCACGAATTCGTGGCCTGGACCCTGTCGCAGGGCTTTCCCGGCATGGAGAACCTGGCCCTGATCCCCGGTACGGTGGGCGCCTCGCCGGTGCAGAACATCGGGGCCTACGGGGTCGAGCTGCAGGACCGTTTCCATTCGCTGGATGCCATCGATCTGCACACTGGAAAACCCTTCACGCTGGACGCCGCGCAGTGCGGCTTCGGCTACCGCGATTCGGTCTTCAAGCACCGGCCGGCAGGCCCCAACGGTTTCGGGCTGGCAGGCCGCGCGCTCATCACGCGGGTGCGTTTCTGGTTACCCAAGCCGTGGAAGCCGGTGCTGGGCTACCTCGACCTGGAACGCAAGATGGCGGAAACCGGCATCCATGCGCCCGACGCACAGCAGATCTTCGACTGGATCGTGGCCATCCGCCGCGCCAAGCTGCCCGACCCGGCCGTGATCGGCAACGCCGGCAGCTTCTTCAAGAACCCGACCGTGACGCCGGAGCAGTGCGCCGACATCATCGCGCGCGACCCGAGGGTGGTGCACTACCCCATGCCCGACGGCAGCATCAAACTGGCCGCTGGCTGGCTCATCGATGCCTGCGGCTGGAAGGGCAAGAGCGTGGGCAACGCCGGTGTTTACGACAAGCAGGCGCTGGTGCTGGTGAACCGTGGGGGCCGTGAGCACCCTTGCACCGGCGGTGAGGTGATGACCCTGGCCAAGGCGATCCAGACCAGCGTGTATGAGCGCTTCGGCATTCGGCTGGAGCCTGAGCCGGTGGTGGTTTGAGTTCTGTCTTTTGTAGGCCGCCGTGTGGGCCAGGCGGGCTGGTGCGGGTGTGCGTTCTCCGGCCTGCTCGCGGATGACCGTGTGGGCGCACAGAGATCACCTCATCAACACCGTGGCGTGTTGGCCACCTCGGTGGCAACCGCGAATGGGGCCTGCGCCCGCACACACCGCCATCGCCCCGACGCGAGGTCTCAGATCGAAATCCCAGCCCAATAAAAAAGCCGCTACACAGAGCGGCTTCTTCAAGCGGAGAAAGAGAAATTACTCCCCCTTGTCGCCCTCAAGACGCAGCATCTGCGCCCCTTCGCCCAGCGACAGCAGACCGCTCTTGGCATAAATGCCCAGCTTCGCCCGCGTGTCCACGATGTCGAGGTTGCGCATGGTCAGCTGGCCGATGCGGTCCAGCGGGCTGAACGGCGCGTCTTCCACCTTTTCCAT
>JAGXRS010000276.1 GCA_018335615.1 Hydrogenophaga sp.
AATGGTCGCCATGACACCTGCCCGCACCGCCCACGCTGCCCCAACCGCCCACCTGCGCCACTGGCCCACCGGCTTGCCCCAGCGGCTCACGCTGCCCGAGACCAGCCTGTTTGCCAACGCCGAGGTGTCGGCCCGGCGCTATCCCGACAAGCCCTACCTGGTCTACTACGGCGCGACGCTGAGCTTCGCGGCCTTCCACGACGAGGCCACGCGCCTGGCCGGCCACCTGCAGCGGGTCTGCGGCGTGCGGGCGGGCGACCGGGTGCTGCTCTACCTGCAGAACAGCCCGCAATGGGTCATCGGCTACTACGCCATCCTGCGCGCCAACGCGGTGGTGGTGCCGGTCAACCCCATGAACATGACCGAAGAACTGGCGCACTACGTGGCCGACAGCGGCGCCACCGTGGCCATTGCCCCGCAGGACCTGCTGGCGCATCTGCTGCCCCTGCACGCGCCGGGTGCGCCTGACGCCGCCCGCGGCGAGGGTGGCGATCACGCCCATCAGACCGCGCAGGACGAGCTGCCCCCGCCCCGGCTGCGGCACATCGTGGTGGCCACCTACAGCGACTACCTGCACCAGCCCACGGAGGGCCTGCGCGTGCCCGACTTCGTGGCCGCACCGCGCCAGCCGCTGAGCGGCGCCGGCCTGCACGCCTGGACGGAGGCCCTGGCCGCGAACCACCCGCCCGGCCCGCACACCGCCGGCCCCGACGACCTGTGCGTCATGCCCTACACCTCCGGCACCACCGGCCAGCCCAAGGGCTGCATGCACACCCACCGCAGCGCGCACGCCACGGCCGTGGGCGGCATGCAGTGGTTCGGCCGCACGCAGGACGCGGTGATGCTCTCGGTGCTGCCGCTGTTCCACGTCACCGGCATGGCCGGTGGCATGAACGGGCCGCTGTTCATCGGCGCCACGGTGGTGCTGATGTCGCGCTGGGACCGCGAGACCGCCGCCGAACTCATGCAGCGCCACGGCGTGACCAGCTGGCAGGCCATCAGCACCATGGTGGTGGACTTTCTGGCCAACCCCCGCATCGGCGCCTACGACCTCGCCAGCCTGAACGGCATCCGCGGCGGCGGCGCGGCCATGCCCGCGGCGGTGGCGCAGAAGATGAAAACCCTGCTCGGCCTGGACTATGTGGAGGGCTACGGCATGTCCGAAACCATGGCCGCCACCCACATCAACCCGCCACAGCGCCCCAAGGCCCAGTGCCTGGGCATCCCGGTGTTCGATGTGGACGCCCGCCTGATCGACCCCGCCACGCTGCGCGAACTGCCCTGCGGCGCGCCCGATGAAACCGGCGAAATCGTGGTGCACGGGCCGCAGGTGATGCAGGGCTACTGGCGCAACGAGCGCGCCACGGCCGAGGCCTTCGTCGAGATCGACGGGCGGCGCTTCCTGCGCACCGGCGACCTGGCCCGGGTGGACGAAGACGGTTATTTCTTCATGACCGACCGCCTCAAGCGCATGATCAACGCCAGCGGCTTCAAGGTCTGGCCGGCCGAGGTGGAGGCGCTGATGTACCACCACCCCGCCATCCACGAGGTCTGCATCATCGGCGCGCAGGACGCGAAGCGCGGCGAAACGGTCAAGGCCGTGGTGGTGCTCAAGCCCGAGCAGCGCGGACAGGTGAGCGAACAGGACATCATCACCTGGGCCCATGGCCACATGGCCGCCTACAAGAGCCCGCGCCTCGTGGCGTTCGTGGACGCGCTGCCCAAGTCGGGCACCGGCAAGATCATGTGGCGCGAGCTGCAGGAGCGTCAGGCCGAAGAAGACCGCCGCCAGCCGCCGCCCGCCTGACGGGCACGGCCCTTGCCGCCGGGTGGTGCCTGTGCGGCCCCACAGGCTGGCACAGAATCAAATCATGTTCACGGGGTCTTGCTGCCCCTGTGCAGGTCCTTTTGCGGGCCCTTTTCAGCCCCTTTTCAAGGCGATGACCGCCGCACCCGACATGCCCCATCCTCCCACGCCCTACGCCACCGAAGCCCCCACGCGCGCCGAGATCGACGCCCTGCCCGGCGCCACCGTGCTCGAATTTGGCACCGACTGGTGCGGCTTCTGCCGTGGCGCCCAGCCGCACATCCAGCAGGCCCTGGCCGAGTACCCGGGCGTGCGCCACCTGAAGGTGGAAGACGGCCCGGGGCGCCCGCTGGGCCGCTCCTTCGGCATCAAGCTCTGGCCCACGCTGGTGCTCCTGAAAGACGGCCAGCAACTCGACAAGCTGGTGCGCCCCAGCGACAGCGCCAGCATCCGCCAGGCCCTGCAGCGGCTGGACAGCGCCGCCTGAAGGCGCGGCCACCGCGCGTCGCATCCGGGCCGGCTGCGCTGGGCGCTCTCATGGCCCGCACCCAAGCGCCGCCTCGGCGCACCACCTGGCACGAACCGCTTCTGCGCTGCGTTTCCGACAAGGCCTCCACGCCCTGAGCGGCCTGCTCCCTCTTCAGAACCCGGCCTGGCTGGGCTCGTCTTCCCGCCACGCCGGACCGGCCTTGGCCAGCGCCATCCACACATGAAAGGGCAGGCGCTCCATGGCGCGGCGCGGTGCCTCGCGCGCCACGCTGAGCTGCCCGTCCACCGCCAGCATCACGCCGCACTCGGGCGGCACATCGTCCGGCCCGCCGATGGGCCGGCCCCGCGCGTCCTGCCCCAGCACGTACCAGCAGGCACTCGCCAGGCCCAGGTAGGCCGCCCGTTTGGCGGGCTTCTTGATGTCGCCCAGCAAATCCGCCCGGCTCACCTTGATCTCGTGCACCACGGGTTCCAGATAGGCCTCGACCGAGCTGTGGCGGATCGAGAACACGTCCGGGCAGGCCATGCACCAGGCCTGCGCCGGCGGCGCCGCTGGCATGCGCCCGGCCACCGCCGCGTCCTCAAACAAGCCGGCAATGGGCAGCGCCCGCGCCCCGCCCTCGCCCGTCTCCGGCTGCAAGGCGGCAGACACCCGCAGCGCCCCCTCAGGCACGGGTTCCAGCGCGGACATGGGCACGGCCATGGGCACCGAGTCGGACGCCGTCGTGGGCACGGGCGACGTCCCTTGCAAGGCCACGGGCACCGGTGCCCGCAGCATCAGCCCGCGCCAGGCCAGCCGGCCCGCGCGCGCCATGGCCAGCGCCACCTGCTCCACCAGCGCCTCGTGCGGTGAACGTGCCGCCTTGTTGACGGCAAAGGTCTGCGCCAGCTGGCGGATGCCCGCGTCCGTCACCCGCAAGGTCTCCAGCCCCTGCGCGGGCACCACCCGCTCGACCAGTCCGGCGGCCAGCAACTCCACTTCCAGCATGTCGTGGCAAGGCCAGCCGGCCGAGCGGTAGAGGTCGCGCAGGCGGCGCAGGTGGTGGCGGGTCAACACGGGGGCATCCATGGTCGACATTGTCGCGGCCCCCAGCCAAGCCCGACGTGTGTGCATCGCATACCTCCGCGTGGTTGAACCTGAACAGGGGTGCTGGCATTGCACCCTGCGTATCACCCGAAGGGTGCAGAAAAACGGGGGCCGTGTGTCCTGCACACGAGCCCCTTCCATGTCATGTCTTCCCCGGCCGGTGCCCACGCCCCGACCGGGCAGCGCTTCCAATGTGCCCAGGCCCTCGTCGGGCGACACCGCTGGCCTACCATTGCGGACCCGCGCCCCCTGCTCCGCACGTCCCCACACACGCCCCGTGAACCACCCCCCCGCCACCGACGCGCCACCCGGCCTGTGCGACCCGCCCGGGCTGGTGGTGGCGGTGCGTGCGCTGTGCGACTTCACCGCCCGCAGCGGCGACCTGGACCTGCGCTTCACGCCATCGCCCACTGGCGCCGAAGGCGTGGCCGGGCACGGCGAGGTGACGGCGCGGCGCCCGGCCGGCTACCAGCGCGAACTCAGCCTGAGCGCCCGCTACCAGCCACCGGGCGGCGACACCCTGACCGTGCAGGGCCGCGCCGACGGCTTCGACGCAGCGGTGCCGCGCCTGGAAGAAATCAAGACCCACCGGGGTGACGCCGCTGGCATCCCCGCCAACCAGCAGGCCCTGCACCGGGCGCAGGCCCGGGTCTACGGCTGGATGCTGTGCCAGCAACTGAAGCTCCCGCGCATCGAGGTGGCGCTGGTCTACTTCAACATCGACACCGGCGTGGAGACGCCGCTGGCCCAGTGGCACGAGGCCGACGAGCTGCAGCGCTTCTTCAACGACCTTTGCGCCCGCTACTGGGCGTGGGCCGTCAGCGAGCGCGACCACCGCGGGGCGCGCGACGGCGCGCTGCGCCAGCTGCGGTTTCCCTTCGACGACTTCCGCGCCGGCCAGCGCACGCTGGCCGAAGGCGTGTACCGCTGCCAGCGTGCCGGGCGCCACCTGCTGGCCCAGGCACCCACCGGCATCGGCAAGACCGTGGCCACCCTGTTCGCCGCGCTGCGGGCCGCGCCCGAGGCCGGCACCGACCAGCTGCTGTACCTCACCGTCAAGACGCCCGGCCGCCAACTCGCGCTGGACGCGCTGGCCCGGCTGCGCGGCGGCGAAGGGGAGCAGGGCGTAACGCCACCGGCATTCACGCCAACGCCGGCAGTGATGCTGCCCACAGCTACGCTGTCCGCCTCTGCACCGTCTGCAGGTGCACCGCCAGCCTCGACGCCAACGCAGACGCCTGCATCGATACCGTCTGCAGGTGCACCGCTCGCCTCGACGCCGCCCGCACCGCCCGCGCCCGCCTCGCCCGTGCGGCCCCTGCGCGTGCTCGAACGCGTCGCGCGCGACAAGGCCTGCGAGCACCCCGACAAGGCCTGCCACGGCGACGCCTGCCCGCTCGCCAAGGGCTTCTACGACCGCCTGCCCGGTGCCCGCCAGGCCGCCGTGCACCACGGCTGGCTCGACAAGGCCGATCTGCGAGCCCTCGCGCTGCAGCACGAGGTGTGCCCCTACTACCTCGGCCAGGACCTGATGCGCTGGAGCGATGTGGTGGTGGGCGACGTCAACCATTTCTTCGACATCGGCGCGCACGCCCACAGCCTCGCGGTGAGCGAAGGCTGGCGTGTGGGCCTGCTGGTGGACGAGGCGCACAACCTCGTCGAGCGCGCCCGCCAGATGTACAGCGCCACGCTCGACCCAGCCCCCTTCCAGTCGCTGCGCGCCACGGCCCCCAGCGCGCTCAAACCCGCGCTCGACGCGCTGCACCGCCGCTGGAGCGCGCTGGCCCGGGCGCAAACCGCACCCTATGAAGTGCTGCCCGAGCCGCC
>JAGXRS010000277.1 GCA_018335615.1 Hydrogenophaga sp.
CCACCGGACTGGAGCTGAACTACGGCGCCATCGCCGGCATGGACACGGCACGCATCGGCGAAAACGGCCTGGGCAGCATCTACCACAGCCCCCAGGCGGCATCGGCCACCTGGGGCGCCCTGTCACGCTTTGCCGACACCGGCGGCGTGGGCGTGTTCGGTCGGCCCTTGGGTGAAATGAAATGTGCTGGCGCACCGCTCAAGTACACCTTCATATCGGACGATCATCTGCGCCGCCGCGGCAACCGGGGCAAGGCCGAACTGCAGTACATGGCGCAGGGCAAGACGCTGTTCGGCGTGCCGATCGTGGCCGAGAAAGTGCGCATGCTGTTCCAGGACCGGGGCATCCAGGTGCGCCAGGAACATGTGCTCACCGCCATCGACCTGGACCGCCGTGTGGCCACTTACACCACCCCCACCGGCATGGCCGAGCAGGGCTACGACTTCATCAACGTGGTGCCGCCCATGCGCGCCCCGGCCGTGGTGCGCAACAGCCCCCTGCCCTGGACCGAGGGCGTGCTGGCCGCCGACGGCTGGATGGAAGTGGACAGCGACACCTTGCGCCACAAGCGCTACCCCAACGTGTTCGGCGTGGGCGACATCGCCGGGGTGCCCAAAGGAAAGACGGCGGCCAGCGTCAAGTGGCAGGTACCGGTGGCGCTGTCGCACCTGGTGGGCGACATCACCGGCAAGCCGTCGACCGAGGTCTACAACGGCTACACGTCCTGCCCGCTGATCACGCGGCTGGGCCAGGCCATGCTGATCGAGTTCGACTACAAGGACAACCTCGTCATGTCCTTCCCCGGTGTGATCGCGCCGCTGGAGGAACTCTGGATCAGCTGGGTCATGAAGACCATGGCGCTGAAACCCACCTACATGAGCATGCTGCGCGGCCGCGCGTGATGTGAAGGAGACATCCCATGAAAGACCTTGATCCTCTTGTTTTTCTCTCTGTGTTCCAGGAAATGCTGGGCTTCTGGCTCTGGGTGATGATCGCCGCCGGCCTGATCGCCGCCGTCGCCTTCGTGGCGCTGGTGGTGCGCGAACGCGGCATCGTCTCGCGCCGCCTGGTGTGGGCCGAACTGGTGGGCCTTCTCGGGGGCGTGGTGGCCCTGGTCATCATGGCGGGCGTGTCGTCCTCGGGCTTCACCGACGCCGGCGGGCCGGCCGACTGGTTCCTGATCGCGCTGGTCTACGGCGTGGGGCTGGTGGCCTCGGCTCTGCTGGTCTACACGGCGCTGGGCTGGTGGCGGCCACGACCCAGCGCCTGAGGCCGGGAGCGGACACGCCCGGTACCACTGCGCCACGCGAGGCTCAGCCGCCCCCGCGCTGCATGTACAAGTCGAAGCGCTTCATGAACGCGTAGCGCTGTGCGGCATCCAGCCCGCTGAAGGCAAAGCCCACGCGCAGCACCGGCATGCGCATGAGCGCGATCACCCGCGGGGGCATGGCCTGCCAGCGCAGGCGCAGCGCCCCACCGCCGATCTCGACCGTGGCACTCGCACCGTCGAGCTGCCAGGGGCAGTTGCCAATGGCCGCTGGCAACCAGCCCAGCCACTCGGCTTCGGTACAGCCCATGTCGCGCTCGAAGGTCTCGGCGTAGGTGGATTGCATGCTGTGCTCCAAAACGGCTCAGCCGCCGGCAATGGGCGGCCAGATGGCCAGCACATCGCCCTCGACAAGCGTGGTGCTCATGCGGTTCTCGGGCGCGATGTACTTGCCGTTCACCAGCACCAGGTGCACCAGCTTGGGCGGCAGGCCAAAGGGCTCGATGATCTGGCTGATGGGCGCATCCGGGCTCACGTCCAGCAACACCTGGTTGCTGCGGCGCGCCTCGGCGGGCAGGTAGTCGGTGAGGGTGGCGAACAGTTTGAAGGTGATGTTCATGGCGCGATGCTACAGACGGAGCGGCGGCTTCGCCGCCACCCGCCAATCGGTTGCAAGACCCGCAGGGCTTTCGCTTCTGCGGACGGGGCGGCGCGTTCAGCGACGGCGTTCGTCCGCCGCGCCGCTCCACTGGCCTTGCGCCTGCGCGCTGGCCAGGTAGGCGTCCATGAGCTTGGTGGGGTCGTGCATCAGGCGCTCTTTCCATTCACCCAGCCGCACCTGGCCTTCCACCAGGCCGCGCATCACGCCCACATGCTCCGTCCAGCCCACGCTGTTGCAGCCCACCATCAGGTCGTCCTTGAACTGCAGGCTCAGGTGGCGGCCGGTCTTCTGGTCGGTCAGTTCCACATGCTCGCCGCCCGGCAGGCCTTCCCAGTTGCCGAAGCTGGTGGAGATCATGCCCAGCGTGTCGAGCACGTTGATCTGGGTCACGCCCTTGAGCTCGGCGGCCTGCCCCACCATGTTCAACGCGGCGACCCGCGCCTGCTCGGCGGCATTCGGCTGGATGGCGCTGACGATGGTCTTGCCGCTCACCTTGTCAAAGGCCTCGGCGCAGTCGCCGGCCGCGTAGATGCCGGGCACGTTGGTCTGCAGGTGCTCGTCGGTCAGCACACCCACCAGGCAGCGCACGCCGCTGTTCTCCAGGAAACCGATGTTGGGCCGCACGCCGGTGGCGCTGATGACCAGGTCGGCCTCCAGCGACTCGCCGGTGGACAGGCGCACCCGCATCGGGCCGCTGGGCATGCTGGACGAACCGATGCCCACCACCTGCGCGATGGTGCCCAGGATGCCGGGCTCTTCCCCGGTGCCGCGCTCGATGGCTTCCACGCGGGCGCCGGTGTAGACCTTCACGCCCTTCTGCTGGCACCAGTCCTTGATCATGCCGCCGGCCGTGGGGCCCATCATGCGCGGCACCATGCGGTCGCCCATTTCCACCACCGACAGCTCCACCCCGCGCTGCTGCAGCGCTTCCATGATGATGCAGCCGATGAAGCCGGCTCCCATCTGCAGCACCTTGGCGCCGGGCTGCGCCAGGCGGGCGATGGAACGCGCGTCGGCCAGCGTCCAGCAGCTGTGCACGCCGGGGCCGTTGATACCGGGAATGGGCGGCGTGGCGGGCGACGAGCCGGTGGCGATCAGCAGCGTGTCAAACGCCAGCGTGTTGCCGTCACTGAGTTCGATGCTGCGCTTTGCCGAATCGACCACCCGTGCGCGCACGCCGCGCAGCACCTGGATGTTCAACGCCTCGAAATGGCCGGGCGTGTGGCGCAGGTGCGTGCCCTCTTCGCCCACCTTGCCAATGAGCAGGTAGGGAATGGCCATGCGCGAATAAGGCGCTTCGTTCTCGTCGCCCACGACCGTGATGCGGTCGTGCGGCGCGTGCTTGCGGATGGTCTCGGCCGCGATGACACCGGCTGGGCCGGCACCGAGGATGACGTGGTGGGTCATGGTTCAGACTCCAGAAACAGGCAACGGCCCGAGGGCCGCTGCAAAGTGGAAAACAGGACCGCCATGGTGCAGGGTGTTGTCACTGCGGGCACAGTGCAGTCCATGGATTGCCGCACGGCAATCGCCATGACAGACCCGTCATCTGTCCTGGCGAGACGGCGGCCATCGGCATCAAAGGCTCAGGCGCGCCTTGGTCTCGGCGGTCGGGCGGCCTTCGGTGTCCCAGCCGCGCGCGGCGTAGTACTTGGGCAGCATCTCGGGCAGCTTGCTGACCATGCCTTTGGAGGCACCGGTCTTGGCGGCTTCGGTCAGCAGGCGCTTGGGCAGCGAATCGTCCTTGGCGGTGAAGCCGGCGGCGTTGTTGAATTCGCGCTCCATGTTCCAGATGCGCTCACCGATCTTCTCCAGCTCTTCGGTGGTGAACTCTTCGTTGCAGGCGGCCTGCAGCTGCGGCGCCAGATCGGCCACACCCCAGGCAAAGGTGGTGAACACGCACAGGCCCGACGAGTCGAATGCGGCGGTGGCGTCCTGGAAAGCTTTCACCAGTTCCGGCTTGCCCTCGGACTCCACCGGGTCGGTCTTCACCGGAATGCCCAGCACCTCAGAGGCAATGGTGTAGCCGCGCAGGTGGCACGCGCCCCGGTTGCTGGTGGCGTAGGCCAGGCCAATGCCCTGGATGGCGCGACCGTCGTAGGCCGGGAATTCCTGGCCCTTGACGCTCATCGACAGATCGGGGTGGCCGTACTTCTCGGTCAGGCGCTTGGAGCCCATACCGATTTCCTTGCCGAAGCCTTCGCCCTTGGCCGTGATTTCGGCGAAGTGGGCCAGCGCTTGCGCCGAACCGAACTTGGCGTCGATGCCGAGCTGCTCGGCGGTGAGCACGCCCATTTCATAGAGTTCCATCACCGCGCCCACGGTGGCGCCGAAGCTGATGGGATCAAAGCCTTCTTCGTTGCACAGCAGGTTGGCGTATTGCAGCGCCTCCAGGTCGTTCACGCCGTTGGCTGCGCCCAGCGCCCAGGCCGCCTCGTATTCCAGGCCGCCGTTGGCACCCCAGTACTGCGGCTTGTTCTGCACGGTGAAGTGGCCTTCGTCCATCTTGCTGATGCGCCCACAGGCAATGGTGCAGCCGAAGCAGGCCTGGTTCGTCACCAGGTGCTTCTTGCCATCGCTCTCGCGCGGCGTCACCATGGCCTCGGCCGAAATGTCCTTCGCGCCTTCGAACTGCACGTCGCGGTGGTTGCGGGTGGGCAGCGCGCCGATCTCGTTGATCACGTTCATCAGCACCTGCGTGCCGTAGGCCGGCAGGCCCTGGCCCGTGACCGCGTTCTCGGCCAGGATCTTCTTCTTCTCGAAGGTGGTCTTCATGAAGGCCTTGGGGTCGCGGATGTTGCCCACGCCCTTGGTGCCGCGCACGGCAATGGCCTTCAGGTTCTTGCTGCCCATCACGGCGCCCACGCCCGAGCGGCCGGCCGCTCGGTGCAGGTCGTTCACCACGGCCGCGTACAACACGCCGTTTTCACCGGCCTTGCCGATGCTGGACACACGCACCAGCGGGTCCTGCAGGCTGGACTTGAGGATTTCCTCGGTCTTCCAGACGCTCTGGCCCCAGAGGTGGCTGGCGTCGCGCAGCTCCACATCGTCGTCGTTGATGTACAGGTACACCGGCTTCTCGGAACGGCCTTCGAAGATGACCATGTCCCACCCGGCCATCTTGAACTCGGCACCCCAGTAGCCGCCCGAGTTCGAGCAGGCGATGGCGCCGGTCAGCGGGCCTTTGGTGATGACGGTGTAGCGGCCGCCCGTGGAGGCCATGGTGCCGGTCAGCGGGCCGGTGGCCCAGATGATCTTGTTGTCGGGCGACAGCGGATCCACCTTGGGATCGACTTCGCTGATGAGGTACTTGCTGCCCAGTCCGCGCGAACCGATGTAGGCACGCGCCCACTCCATGTTCAGCGGTTCAGAGGTGACGGTGCCCGCGGTCAGGTTGACGCGGAGGATTTTTCCAGCCCAAGACATGTGTGTGCTCCTTCAGTGGGTTGGGATCAGGCGGCGGTGGGCTGGTTGCCCAGCTTGTCAGCCCACTGTTTCATGCGGTCGATGCCCGTCCAGTTGGCGTCCACGAAGGTGATGGCCGTGGTCGGGCAGGCTTCCACGCAAGCGGGGTCGCCGCCGCACAGGTCGCACTTCTGGACCTTGCCGGTTTCCTGCACGTAGTTGATGGTGCCGAACGGGCAGGCGATGG
>JAGXRS010000278.1 GCA_018335615.1 Hydrogenophaga sp.
CGCCGACACGCCCACGCCTGACGCTGCCGGCGTGCACTACAGCGTCTCGGTGCACAGCACCCAGGCCCACCTGTTCGCGGTCACGCTGCGCATCGAGGCCCCGGCACGCCAGCAGCGCCTGAGCCTGCCGGTGTGGATTCCGGGCAGCTACCTCGTGCGCGAGTTTTCCCAGCACCTGCAGGAGCTCACGGCGCAGCAGGGTGGGCAGGCCGTGGCCCTGCGCCAGCTCGACAAGCACCGCTGGCAGGCCGACGCCGAGCCCGGCCAGCCGCTGGAACTGCGTTACCTCGTCTATGCGCTGGACGCCTCGGTGCGCACCGCCTTCCTCGACAGCACGCGCGGCTTCTTCAACGGCACCAGCCTGTGCCTGCGCGTGCACGGCCAGGACGACCAGCCGCACACGCTCGACCTCCAGCCCGGCCAGGCCACCCCCGGCTGGCAGGTGGCCACCGGGCTTGATCCGTTACAGGTGAACGAGGCTGGATTCGGCCTGTACCGCGCCGAGAACTTCGACGAGCTGGTGGACTGCCCGGTGGAGATGGGCAACTTCTGGAGCGGCAGCTTCACCGCCGGCGGCGTGCCGCACCGTTTCGTGGTGAGCGGCGTCGGCGCCTGGTTCGACGGCGAGCGCCTGCTGGACGACACGCGGCGCATCTGCGAAGAGCAGATCGCGTTCTGGCACGCCGACGGCTCGCCGCCCTTCGACCGGTATGTGTTCATGCTGCACGCCAGCGCCGATGGCTACGGCGGGCTGGAGCACCGCAACTCCACCGCCCTGATCTGCCAGCGCGCCGACCTGCCGCGCCTGCCCCGCGCGAGCGACACGGCCAAGCCCGCCACACTCAAGGCCACCGACGGCTACACCACGCTGCTGGGCCTCATCAGCCACGAGTACTTCCACACCTGGAACGTCAAGCGCCTGCGCCCGGCCGAGTTCGCCCGCTACGACTACGACCGCGAGAACCACACCGAGCTGCTGTGGTTCTTCGAGGGCTTCACCAGTTACTACGACGACCTGTTCCTGCGCCGCGCCGGGCTGATCGAGGATGCCTGCTACCTGCAGCTGGTGGCCAAGACGCTCAACCAGGTGCTGCAGACGCCGGGCCGCCACCTCCAGAGCGTGGCGGGTGCGAGCTTCGACGCCTGGATCAAGTACTACCGCGTCCACGAGAACACGCCCAACGCCACGGTGAGCTACTACACCAAGGGCGCGCTGGTGGCGATGTGCCTCGACCTGACGTTGCGCGCCGAAGGCCACAGCACGCTGGACGACGTGATGCGCGCCCTGTGGCAGCGCTGCAAGGGCGGCCCGATGCGCGAGGCCGACCTGCTGCGCGAACTCAAACGGCTGGGCAAACGCGCCTTCGACACCGAACTGGCGCGCTGGGTGCACAGAACCGACGAGCTGCCCGTGCGCGATCTGCTGGAAGCCCACGGCGTGAAGATCGCCCAGGACAAGGCGCCGCTGGCGCAGCAGCTCGGGCTGCGCGTGAGCGAGTCGGGCGGTGTGACGCTGAAGAACGTGCTGCGCGGCGGCGCGGCCGAAGCGGCCGGCATGGCCGCGGGTGACGAATGGCTGGGCGTGGAACTGCCGGCCGTGCGCGGCGGCGCGAGCGCCGAGGCCTGGCGCATCCACAAGCTCGACGAGGTGCCCATGCTGCTGGGCCAGCGCAAGCGGCTCACTGCCCTGGTGTCGCGCGACCGGCGCCTGCTGCGCTGCGTGCTGGACTGGCCCACCGAGTCGTTCACCGTGCGCCTGAGCGTGGGCGAAGCTGCGCGCCTGCACGGCTGGCTCACGCCCGACAGCGCGGGCTGAGCCTGCGCCGTGGTGACGCCTGCCCGAGCCGGGGGCAGGCGCCGGGTGCGGCTCAGCGCGGCCGCAAATCCACCACGCGCTTGGCCTTGCCCTGGCTGCGCTCCACACCGCCCTCGCAGCGCAGTTCCACCGCCACGCTGCTGCCCACGAACACCTTCACCTCGTGCTGCAGCATCTTGGCGGCGGCGCGTGCCTCGATGCTGTCGGGCGCCAGGCCGGGCCGGGTCTCGATGATGACCGTGAGGTTGTCCATCGGCCCTTCGCGGCTCAGCACGCACTGGTAGTGGGCGGTGAGCTCGGGGCGCTTCAAGATCAGTTCCTCGATCTGCGTCGGGAACACGTTGACGCCGCGCACGATCATCATGTCGTCGCTGCGGCCGGTGATCTTTTCCATGCGGCGCATGCCCGGGCGCGCCGTGCCCGGCAGCAGACGCGTGAGGTCGCGCGTGCGGTAGCGGATGATGGGCAGCGCCTCCTTGGTGAGGCTGGTGAACACCAGCTCGCCCATCTCGCCATCGGCCACCGGCTCGCCGGTCTCCGGGTTGATGATCTCGGGGTAGAAATGGTCTTCCCAGATCGTCGGGCCGTCCTTGGTTTCCACGCACTCGCTGGCCACGCCGGGACCCATCACTTCCGAGAGGCCGTAGATGTCCACCGCGTCGATGCCCATGCGCTGCTCGATGGCCAGGCGCATGTCGTTGGTCCAGGGCTCGGCGCCGAAGATGCCCAGGCGCAGGCTGCTCTGGCGCGGGTCCAGGCCCAGGCGCTCGAACTCGTCGGCAATGGCCAGCATGTAGCTCGGCGTGACCATGATGATCTGCGGCTGGAAGTCCTGGATCAGCTGCACCTGGCGCTCGGTCTGCCCGCCGCCAAACGGCACCACGGTCAGGCCCAGTTTTTCGGCGCCGTAGTGCGCGCCCATGCCGCCGGTGAACAGGCCATAGCCGTAGCTGATGTGCACCAGGTCGCCGGGCTGGGCACCGCCGGCGCGGATGGAGCGCGCCACCACCGTGGCCCAGGTGTCGATGTCTTTCAGCGTGTAGCCCACCACCGTGGGCTTGCCGGTGGTGCCGCTGGAAGCGTGGATGCGCGCGCACTTTTCCCGCGGCACCGCGAACATGCCAAACGGGTAGCTGTCGCGCAGGTCGTGCTTGGTGGTGAAGGGAAATTTCGCCAGGTCGGTCAGGCTGCGGCAGTCGTCCGGGTGCACGCCGGCGGCGTCGAACTTGGCGCGGTAAACCGGCGAGTTCTGGTACGCGTGGCGCAGCGTGGCCTGCAGGCGCTTGAGCTGCAGGGAACGCAGCTCGTCGACGCTGGCCTTCTCGATCGGCTCCAGGGGTAACGGGCTCATGCGCTCACCTCTTCTTGAAAGACTTGTCCGGGAATCACCGCGCTCTTGCCGCGGAACAGGGCCACCACCTCGCCGCGCTGGTTGCTGACCTTCATGTCGTAGATGCCGTGGCGACCCTGAAGCGTCTGCTCGACGCCCTCGCAGGTCAGCACATCACCCGCATGGGCCGGCTTCAGGAACTCGATGCTGCAGCCCGCGGCCACCGCGTTCTTGTTGTAGCTGTTGCAGGCAAAGGCGAACGTGGAGTCGGCCAGCGTGAAGATGAAGCCCCCGTGGCAGATCTGGTGGCCGTTGAGGTGCAGGGGCTGCACGGCCATGCGGATCACCGCGCGGCCAGGCTCGACCAAGAGCAGTTCCATGCCCATCGTGTCCTTGCTGGCCACATCGACAGCAAACATGGTGCGGCCGACCGTTTCGGCGCGTTCATGGGGCGTCATGCTCATTCCCCCTTGAACTGTGGCGCGCGCTTCTGGCGGAAGGCCGTCACACCCTCGATGTAGTCGTGTGTGCGGCCCAGTGCCGACTGCGTGTCGCGCTCCACGTCCAGCTGCTCGTTCAGCGTGCGGGTGCCCGCGTCCCGCAACAGGGCGCGGGTGGCGACCAGGGCCTTGGTCGGCATCACGGCCAGCTTCTCGGCCATCGCCAGGGCAGCGGCCAGCGGGTCGTCCTGCACGTCCCAGATCATGCCCCACTCTTTGGCCTGCGCGGCGGGCAGCTTGTCGCCCGTCATCGCCAGCGCCATGGCACGCGCCAGGCCCAGGCGCTCCACCAGGAACCAGCTGCCGCCGGCATCGGGGATCAGGCCGATCTTGCTGAAGGCCTGGATGAAACTGGCGCCCGGCGCGGCAATGGCGATGTCGCAGGTCATGGCCAGCGAGGCGCCCGCGCCCGCGGC
>JAGXRS010000279.1 GCA_018335615.1 Hydrogenophaga sp.
GCATAAGCCGTGATTGTCGGGGATGCCACAATGACCGCTGCAATTCAGGGACGCATCCGGGAACACCGCTTGAACACCGAACCCCTCACCCAACCGATTGGAGTCGCATGACTCAGCAGCACCTGGTGGCCGGCGCAGTGCCCGATCCGCTGCTGGCCGAGCTGCGCCAGCTCATCGACATCACCCGGCAGCAAGCCACGGTGGCTGTCAACATGGGGCTCACGTTGCTCTACTGGCGCGTGGGTCAGCGCATCAATGCCGAGGTGCTGCAGGGCGAGCGCGCGGCCTATGGTGAACAGATCGTGGCGACGCTGTCACGCCACCTGACGATCGATTACGGGCGCAGCTTTGGCCCCAAGAACCTGCGCCACATGATGCGGTTTGCCGAGCGTTGTCCGGATATCCAGATTGTCTCGGCACTGTCTAGACAATTGAGCTGGAGTCACTTTCTCGAACTCATCTACCTGAAAGATGCGCTGAAGCGCGACTTCTATGCCGAAATGACGCGCATCGAAGGCTGGAGCGTGCGTGAACTCCGCGAACGCATGGGCTCCATGCTCTACGAGCGCACAGCGCTCTCCCGTGAACCTGAGGACCTGATCCGCCAAGAGCTCGACAGGCTGCGCGTCACCGGCACGGTGTCTGCGCCTCTGTTGTTGAAAGACCCCTACATCCTGGATTTTCTGGATTTGAAGGACCGGCATATCGAGAAAGACCTGGAGGATGCCATCCTGCGTGAAATGGAAAACTTTCTGCTGGAACTGGGCGCCGGTTTTTCCTTTGTCGCCCGACAGAAGCGCATTCAGATTGACCACGATGACTTCTACATTGACCTGTTGTTCTACAACCGAAAGCTCCGGCGGTTGGTGGCCATTGATCTGAAGATGGACGACTTCCGCGCCGAGCACAAAGGCCAGATGGAGCTCTACCTGCGTTGGCTCGCCAAATTTGAGACCGAGCCGGGCGAAGCGTCACCGCTGGGGATCATCCTGTGTACCGGCAAGCGACCGGAACAAATCGAACTGCTCGAACTGGACGCCGCCGGCATCCACGTGGCCGAATACCTCACCGTGCTGCCCCCACCCGAGGTCTTGCAGCGCCAGTTGCACCGTGCCATCGAAACGGCGCGGGCACGGATCGACGCCAAGGCAGCGAATGACATTTGAAGCGATCCAGAATCGGCTTCCCGACAACAGAAGGGCTTGATGCAAACCCCCTACGAACTCATTCTCGGCTGGCGCTACACGCGCGCCGGCCGTGCCACCCGGCGCAACGGCTTCATTTCCTTCATCTCCGGCGTGTCGATGCTCGGCATTGCGCTGGGCGTGGCCGCACTCATCATCGTGCTCTCGGTGATGAACGGCTTTCAGAAAGAGGTGCGCGACCGCATGCTGGGCGTGCTCTCGCACATCGAGATATTCGAGCCCGGCGGCCAGGCCATTCCCAACCTCGCGGCCACGCTGGCCACCATCGAGCGCCACCCGGCGGTCGTGGGCGCGGCGCCCTTCGTGGGCGCGCAGGCCCTGGTGGCGCGCGGCGAAGACATGAAGGGGGCCCTGGTGCGCGGCATCGACCCGACGCTGGAGCCCCGCGTGACCGACCTCGCCGCCGATCTGGCGCAGACCATCCTGCCGCGGCTGGTGCCGGGCGAGTTCGGCGTGGTGCTGGGCGGCGAACTGGCGCGCAGCCTGGGCGTGGGCATGGGTGACAGCGTGACGCTGATCGCCCCCAGCGGTCAGGTGACGCCGGCCGGCGTGGTGCCCCGCATCCGCCAGATGACGGTGGTGGGCACCTTCGACTCGGGTCATTTCGAATACGACTCGGCGCTGGTACTGCTGCACCAGGACGACGCCGCCCGCATCTTCCGCGTGGAGGGGCCGACAGGGGTGCGCGTGAAGATCCAGGACCTGCACGCCGCGCGCGAAGTGGCGATATCCATCGCTGGCGACCTCGACCCCGGCCTGCTGGTGCGCGACTGGACGCGCCAGAACCGCACCTGGTTCGCGGCGGTGCAGCTGGAAAAACGCATGATGTTCATCATCCTCACGCTCATCGTGGCGGTGGCGGCGTTCAACCTCGTGTCCACGCTGGTGATGACGGTGACCGACAAGCGCGCCGACATCGCCATCCTGCGCACCCTGGGCGCCAGCCCGCAGAGCATCATGGGCATCTTCATGGTGCAGGGCGCCATGGTGGGCATCATCGGCACCGGCGCGGGCCTGCTGCTGGGCCTGGGTGTGGCCTTCAACATCGACACCCTGGTGCCCGCGCTGGAGCGCGCCCTGGGTGCCAGCTTCCTGCCGCAAGACATCTACCTCATCAGCCGCATGCCGAGTGACCCGCAGCAGAGCGACATCCTGCCGATTGCCATCATCTCGCTGGTGCTGTCTTTCCTGGCCACGATCTACCCCAGCTGGCGCGCCAGCCGCGTGAACCCGGCGGAGGCGCTGCGCTATGAGTGATCAGATGAATAACGTTCGCCCTGAGCCCTTCGACAGGCTCAGGACAGGCTCTGTCGAAGGGCTCGCGGGGGCTTCGATCAGCTCAGCCCGAACGGACGTGGTGCTGCGCGCAACAGGCCTGACCAAGCGTTTCCACGAAGGCCGGCTCGACGTGACCGTGCTGCAGGGCGTGGACCTGACGGTGCGCCAGGGCGAAACGGTGGCCATCGTCGGCGCTTCGGGCTCCGGCAAGAGCACCTTGCTGCACCTGCTGGGCGGTCTGGATGCGCCCAGCAGCGGCAGCGTGCAGCTGATGGGGCAGACCCTCTCGGGCCTGAGTGCGTCGCAGCAAGGCGTCTTGCGCAACCAGCACCTGGGTTTCGTGTACCAGTTTCACCACCTGTTGCCCGAGTTCAGTGCCCGCGACAACGTGGCCATGCCGCTGTGGATTCGCCGCCAGCCGCGCGAACAGGCGGCCGATGCCGCCACGCGCGTGCTCACCCGCGTGGGCCTGGCCGAGCGCCTGCACCACCGCCCGGCCGAGTTGTCGGGCGGCGAGCGCCAGCGTGTGGCGATTGCCCGTGCGCTGGCGACGCAACCCGCCTGCGTGCTGGCCGATGAGCCCACCGGCAACCTGGACCGCCGCACCGCCGACGACGTGTTCGAGCTCATGCTGCAGCTCGCCCGCGACGAGGGCACCGCTTTCATCGTGGTGACGCATGACGAGACGCTGGCCGCGCGCTGCAGCCGCGTGCTGCGCCTGACCGCTGGCGTGCTGAGCTGAGCTGAGCTGAGCTGAGGTGAGGTGAGGTGAGCTGAGCTGAGCTGAGCTGAGCTGAGGTGAGGTGAGGTGAGGTGAGGTGAGGTGAGGTGAGGTGAGGTGAGGTGAG
>JAGXRS010000280.1 GCA_018335615.1 Hydrogenophaga sp.
CCGCGTGCTCGACCTGCGCCGCCCCTACATGCAGCGCAACCTGATGCTGCGCTACAAGGTGTCGATGGAGGTGCGCAAGTTCCTGGACGCCAACGGCTTCATCGACATCGAAACCCCCATGCTCACCAAGAGCACGCCCGAAGGCGCACGCGACTACCTCGTGCCCAGCCGCGTGCACGACGGCCATTTCTTCGCGCTGCCGCAAAGCCCGCAGCTGTTCAAGCAGCTGCTGATGGTGGCCGGCTACGACCGTTACTACCAGATCACCAAGTGCTTCCGCGACGAAGACCTGCGCGCTGACCGCCAGCCTGAGTTCACCCAGATCGATATCGAGACCTCCTTCCTCACGGAAGAAGACATCCGCGCGATGTTCCAGGGCATGATCAAGACGGTGTTCCAGAACACCATGGGCGTGGACCTGGGCGACTTCCCGGTCATGGCCTATGCCGATGCGATGCACACCTACGGCTCCGACAAGCCCGACCTGCGCGTGAAGCTGCAGTTCACCGAGCTCACCGACGTGATGGGCGATGTGGACTTCAAGGTGTTCAGCGCGCCCGCGCAGATGAAGAACGGCCGCGTGGTGGCCCTGCGCATTCCGGGCGGCGCCGAGATGCCCCGCAGCGAGATCGACGCCTACACCGAGTTCGTCAAGATCTACGGCGCCAAGGGCCTGGCCTGGATCAAGGTCAACGACGCGGCCGCCGGCCGCGAGGGCCTGCAGAGCCCCATCGTCAAGAACCTGCACGACGCGGCGATTGCCGCGGTCCTGGAGCGCACGGGCGCACAGAACGGCGACATCCTGTTCTTCGGTGCCGACAAGGCCAAGGTGGTGAACGATGCCATCGGCGCCCTGCGCATCAAGATCGGCCACAGCGATTTCGCCAAGAAGACCGGCCTGTTCGAAGACCGCTGGGCCCCGCTGTGGGTGGTGGACTTCCCGATGTTCGAGTACGACGATGAAGGCAACCGCTGGAACGCCGTGCACCACCCCTTCACCGCCCCCAAAGACGGACACGAAGAGCTGATGGACACCGATCCTGGCAAGTGCATCGCCAAGGCCTACGACATGGTGCTCAACGGCTGGGAGCTGGGCGGTGGCTCGGTGCGTATCCACCGTGCCGACGTGCAAAGCAAGGTGTTTGCCGCGCTGAACATCGGCGCCGAGGAAGCACAGGCCAAGTTTGGCTTCCTGCTGGACGCCCTGCAGTACGGCGCGCCCCCGCACGGCGGCCTGGCCTTCGGTCTGGACCGCCTCATCACCCTGATGACCAAGGCCGACTCGATCCGCGACGTGATTGCCTTCCCCAAGACCCAGCGCGCCCAGTGTCTGCTCACGCAGGCACCGAGCGCGGTGGACGAGAAGCAGCTGCGCGAACTGCACATCAAGCTGCGTAACGTCGATCTGGCCAAACCGGCCTGATCGTCCTCCGCCCGCCCGGTGACCGGGCGCGTGTGAGCATGGTCTGGACGGGGTTGCGATCTCGCCGCCGTTGCCGCGGCTGATCCGGTCACTGATGGAACCTTCTGACGATCAACGTGTCAAAAAGACTGCTTTTTCCCTTATAAGGTAATCTGTTTGGTATTGATTGAAAGGACCTTTCCATGAATGACACCGTCCACGACATGGCTGCAAGCAAAACCAAGCTGGTGCAGGACTTGCAGCGCGTCATCACCGATGCAGAAGAGCTGCTGCACGCCACGGCCAGCGAAACGGAACCCAAGCTGGTCGAGATGCGCGAGCGCATCCGCGGCAACCTGCTGGCCGCACGCCACAAGCTGGGCGACATCGAAGACGTGATCAAGGTCAAGACCAAAGAAGCCGCTCAGGCGACCGACGACTATGTGCACGAGCACCCCTGGAAAGCCATCAGCGTGGCCGCTGGCGCCGGGCTGATCATCGGTCTGCTGGTCGGTCGCCGCTGAGCCTTCGCGCGGCATGACCTCTCCCTTGCGCCTGGGGGCCTCGATGCGCGGCCTGGCCGGCACCGTGCTGGAGCTGTGCCAGGTGCGCCTGGAATTGCTGAGCGTCGAGGCGCAGGAAGAGGTGCTGCGCGTGGCTGGGCTGCTGGCCTTCGGTGCCGTGGCGGTGGTTGGTCTCAGCCTGGGGCTGGGCTTTCTGGCCATTCTGATCACGGTGGCGCTCTGGGATGTTCAGCGCCTGCTGGCGCTGGCCGTGTTCAGCACCCTGTTTCTGGTGATCGGCGGGCTGGCCGGCTGGCAGGTGCGTGAGCGCCTGCGCAGCGGTTCACGGCTGTTTGCCACCAGCATCGAGGAACTGAAGCGCGACCGTGAGGAACTGCGCCCATGAGCCTTCGGCCAGCCGTTTCCCATGCGGAGCGTCTGGCCTTGCGGCGTCGTGGTCTGGCTTTGCGCTCATCCCTGTTGCGCACCCAGGCAGTGGCCCATGCGACCGAACTGCACACCGTGCTGAGCTGGGTCGATCACGTGCAGGACGCGTGGATCTGGCTGCGCCAGCGCCCACCCGGACTGATGCTGCCCATGGCGGCCGTGGCCGTCGCCGGTGTGTGGCGCAAACCCTCGCGTTTGTGGCGCTGGCCGCTGCGTGCCTGGTCAGCATGGAAGCTGTGGCAGCGCGTGGCACAGCGCCGGGCCTGACCGGCTGGCACAGAATCGCCCCTCTTGTTCTCTGAAACCCAACGCCCGTTCAAGTTGCCGAAGTCGGTGCTGGTGGTGATCCACACAGCGGCGCTGGAGGTGTTGCTGATCGAACGCGCTGACGCACCGGGGTTCTGGCAGTCGGTCACGGGCTCGCTCGACCGGGAGGACGAGTCCTTTGACGCCGCGGCCGCGCGGGAAGTGGCGGAGGAAACCGGGATCGATGCCGAGGCACCCGGCCATGTGCTCACCGATTGGGCCTTGGAAAATGTGTACGAGATCTATCCCGGCTGGCGTCATCGCTATGCACCGGGCGTGGTGCACAACACCGAGCACCTGTTTGGTCTGTGCGTGCCGGCGCCCGTTCCAGTTCACCTGAGCCCGCGTGAGCACACGGCGCAGGTCTGGCTGCCCTGGGAGCAGGCGGCGCAACGGTGCTTTTCACCGTCGAACGCCGAGGCCATCCTGTGGCTGCCGCGGCTGGGCCGACCGTGGGCGGATCGGTCCGGCTGAAGCCGG
>JAGXRS010000281.1 GCA_018335615.1 Hydrogenophaga sp.
GCCACCGCCGCCACTGCCAAATCCGCCGCCGCCCAGACCGCCCCCGAAACCGCCACGGCCGCCGAAGCCGCCGGGGCCACCCCAACCCGAAGATCGGCCACGCCGGCCCATGCCACCCGACTGGCCCAGGCCACCGAGCGCAGAGATCAGGGCAAACACCAGTCCGAACACCGCGGCCACGATGCCGATGAGCAGGCTGCCGGTGAACAGCCAGGCCAGCGCGCCCACCGCACCGCCGGTGAACAGCGAGCCCAGTTTTCGGCCCAGCAGGCTCGACAGCACCCGAGCGCCGATGGGCACGGCGAAAAACACAAACACGGCCAGACTGCCCCAGTCAAAGTCCTCGCCACCCCGGCTTCGGGGCGTGGCTCCTGGTGCCGGCGCGGGGAGGTTTTCGCCGCTGATGCGCGCAATGAGCTGGTCGGCGGCGGCGTCCAGGCCGCCGGCAAAGTCGCCTTGTCGAAAGCGCGGCGTCAGGGCACCGTCGATGATCTGCTTGGCCGCCAGGTCGGGAATGGCGCCTTCAAGCGCCTTGGTGGTTTCAATGCGAACGGTGCGGTCGTCCTTGGCCACCACCAGCAGCAAGCCGTCGCCAATGTCCTGGCGTCCGATCTTCCAGCTGTCGCCCACGCGCTGGGCATAGGCTGCGATGTCTTCCGGTTGTGTGGTGGGCACCATCAGCACCACTATCTGCGCGCCGCGCGCCGCTTCGAAGGCGGCCAGCTTGGCGTCGAGCTCGGCTTGCTGGGCGGCTGTCAAGGTGCCGGTGCTGTCCATCACACGGGCCGTCAGCGGAGGGACTGGCAGTACGCTTTGAGCCCAGATCGGGAGGGCGGCCAGGGCCAGCCAAGCCGCCAGGATCAGGTGGGTCACCCGGGTACCCGGGCCCCACAGCAGCGCGAGCAGCGACAAACGTCCCGTCATGGCCTGCGCTGACTCACTTCTGGTTGAAGTCCACCGTGGGCGGCGCCGAAATCGCTGCCTCGTTCTGCACCTGGAAGTTGGCCTTGGGCTGGTAGCCGAACACCATGGCCGTGAGATTGGTGGGGAAGCTGCGCGAGAGCACGTTGTATTCCTGCACCGTCTGGATGTAGCGGTTGCGTGCCACCGTGATGCGGTTTTCGGTGCCTTCGAGTTGCACGCGCAGGTCGCTGAAGCCTTGGTTGGCGCGCAGGTTGGGGTACTGCTCCACCACCACCATCAGGCGGCTCAGCGCGCCGCTCAGTTCGCCCTGGGCGGCCTGGAACTGCTGCATGGCCGCGGGGTCGTTCACCATCTCCGGCGTCACCTGCACCGAGGTGGCACGGGAGCGTGCCTCGATCACGCGCGTCAGCGTTTCCTGCTCGAAGTTGGCCTCGCCCCTCACCGTGGCCACGATGTTGGGAATCAGGTCGGCCCGGCGCTGGTACTGGTTGAGTACCTCTGACCAGGCCGACTGGCTCTGCTCGTCCAGGCGCTGGAAGTCGTTGTAGCCGCAGCCCGTCAGGCTGGCGGCGAGCAGGAGCGTGGCCGTCCATGTGATGAGTCGGCGAATCGATGGGTGCATCTGGCGTTCTCCCTGGCCCCGTGGGCGTTGTGCTGGCGTCTGGCCCGTGTGCCCTGACAGCAGAAGACTATACCCGTGGACGCGGCAGAAGCCGCGCGCGGTCTGCGGCAGACGGCTGCCCACCGCGGCAGAATAGCCGCATGCGAAAACCCAAAATGCCGCCGGGAACACCGGACGATACCGAGGCTGCGTTCTACGACGCGCTGCAGCATGGCGACATCGACCGGCTGATGGCCTGCTGGGCCGACGAGGAAGACATTGTCTGTGTCCATCCGGGCGGGCCGCGCCTGATCGGGCACGCCGCCATCCGCGCGGCCTTCGATGCCATGTTCGCCCATGGCAGCGTGCAGGCGCATCCCGAACGGGTGCGCCGCCTGGACGCTGGCGCCTGCAGTGTGCACAGCGTCGTCGAGCGCGTGGGCATGATGACGGACGACGGCCCCCAGCAAGCCTGGGTCGTGGCCACCAATGTGTACGCCAAGACGGCGCGCGGCTGGCGCCTGGTGGCGCACCATGCCAGCCCGGGTACGCGAAGCGAGCCGCTCGAAGTGCTCACCGCGCAGCCCGTGCTGCATTGAACCCATGGACGGCGCGACCACGGCAGCACCCATTTCCCGCGTCACCGAGCGCGGGGTGGGTCAGGCCATGAACTACCGCGCGCCCTGGTGGCTGCCCGGTGGCAACACGCAGACGCTCTGGGCCGCCCTGGCCTGTCGCCAGCGCTTCGGCCCCGCCCCGCGCTGGCAGCGCCGCCGCTGGACCACCGACGATGGTGACTTCATCGATGTGGACCAAGCCCAGCACCCGAGCGCGCCGCATGCGCCCCTGCTGGTGCTGTTCCACGGACTGGAAGGCTCGTCGAGCAGCCACTATGCCGTGGCGTTTGCCGACTTCGCCGCCGAGCAAGGCATTGCCTTCGTGGTGCCCCATTTCCGGGGCTGCTCGGGCGAGCTCAACCTGGCGCCGCGTGCCTACCACTCGGGCGACCACGCCGAGGTGGACTGGGTGCTGCGCCGGCTGGCGGCCGAGCATCCGGGTCGGCCGGTGCTGGCCGTGGGCGTGTCACTGGGCGGCAACGCCTTGCTGCGCTGGGCCGGGGAGGCCGGCGCATCGGCGCGTTCTGTGGTGAAGGCGGTGGCCGCTGTCTCGTCGCCGCTCGATCTGGCCGCGGGCGGCCACGCCATCGGCCGCGGCTTCAACCGGCTGGTCTACACCCGCGTGTTCCTCTCTACCATGGTGCCCAAGGCCTTGAAGAAGCTGGAGCAACACCCCGGCCTGTTCGACCGTGAAGCCTTGCTGCAGGCGCGCGACCTGTACGCCTTCGACAACCTGTTCACCGCGCCCCTGCACGGCTTTCGCGACACCGACGACTACTGGGCGCGGGCCTCGGCCAAACCCCTGCTGCCCGACATTCGCGTGCCCGCGCTCGCGCTCAATGCCCGCAACGATCCCTTCGTGCCGGCATCTTCCTTGCCCCAGCCCGCAGACGCGGGGCGCCACGTCACGCTGTGGCAGCCGCCGCAGGGCGGGCACGTGGGTTTCCCCCATGCCAGCGGGCGCTGGGGCCTGCCAGGCCATGTGCGGGCCATGCCGCAGGCGGTGGGCCGATGGCTGTTGGACCACCACTGAACCAGGAGAATGTGAATGGACGATATCGTCAAGGCCGCACTTGCCAAATGGCCCAACGTACCCCACTGCTATGGCTGGCTTGGGCTGGATGCCCGTGGCCAGTGGTTCATGCGGGACGACCGCGTGCAGGCCGCCGGGCCGTTCGCCGCCGCTGCGGGCGAGGCCGCCACGACCAGCAAAGGCTCGCTGCTCAAGCACGACAAGCTGATCGAGTTCATCCACCGCAACTACGCGGCCGATGAGGCCGGCCAGTGGTTCTTCCAGAACGGGCCGCAACGGGTGTATGTGGAACTGGAGCACACCCCCTATATCTGGCGGCTGCAGCCCGACGGTTCCGTGCTCGCCCACACCGGCGCCGCTGCTGGCACCGTGCAGCAGACCCTGCTGGACGAGCACGGGCGCCTGTACCTGGTGACGGCGCTGGGCATCGGCCTGGTCCACACCAGCGACATGGCGCTGGCCGCCGAAGCGGTGGAGGCGGGGCGCTGGACGCCCGACACGGTGCAGGCCGGCCAGCTCCCGGCCCGATGGGCTTATGTGCAGAGCCCCCAGCGGCTCAAGGCAGCGGCGGGCCAGCCGCG
>JAGXRS010000282.1 GCA_018335615.1 Hydrogenophaga sp.
CCAACGGGTGCATTGAACGAATCAACTCCATGGTGATCTCCAGTTGTGAGATCGCCACCCCTACGCCAACCACGAACTTATGTCCAGTTCAACGACGCCCTCGGGGTAGTCCGCCCAGGGAGATCGCGGCCTGCAGCCAAATCACACCCGGGAACTGTTCATAACTGGGTCATGTGCATAACGCTGCACACCAGCCCTTAAGATTTAGAGGATCGGACCCGGCGCTCAATGCTTCACCGGCGCCGACAAGCCCCACGCAGGCGGTCCAAGCTCCTGCATCACCTCCTCCGTATGCTCCCCCAGCCGCGGTGGGCTGCGCCTGACACCCAGGCGCTCGCCATCCAGCGTCAGCGGCAGCAGCACCGTCTGCGCTGTCTCGCCAGCGCGCTCACCATCCGGCAACGTAATGGGCGCCAACCCACCCGTGGCCAGCAGATGCGGATCGTTCAGCAGGTCGTGCGGGCGGGTGATGGGCGCAAAGGGCAGGCCGGCGCCTTCAAACACGGCAGCGAGTGCGGCGGCGCTCTGGTTGGCCAGGCGCTCGCGCAGCAGGGGAATGAGCCAACCGCGTTCGCGCACACGATGGTTGTTGCTGGCCAGGCGCGGATCGTCTTTGAGGTCCTGGTAGCCGAAGGCGTCGCAGAACAGCGCCCACTGGGTGTCGCTCACCACGGCCAGGAAGATCTGCTCGTCGCCCTGCACGCCGAACACGTCGTAGATGCCCCAGGGCGAGATGCGCTCGGGCATGGGGTTGGCGGGCTGGCCGGTCACGGCGAACTGCATCATGTGCTGCGCCACCAGGAAGATGTTGTTCTCGAACAGGGAGCTCTGCACTTCCTGCCCGCGGCCGGTCTGCTCGCGGTCGCGCAGCGCGGCCATGATGCCGATGGCGCCGAACAGGCCACCCATGATGTCGTTGACCGAGCTGCCGGCGCGCAGCGGGTCGCCGGGGCGCCCGGTCATGTAGGCCAGGCCGCCCATCATCTGCACCACTTCGTCCAGCGCGGTGCGGTGGTCGTAGGGGCCAGGCAAAAAGCCTTTGTGGCTGACGTAGATGAGGTGCGGGTTCAGCGCCTTGAGGCTTTCATAGTCCAGCCCGAGCTTGTGCATGGTGCCGGGCTTGAAGTTCTCGCTGACCACGTCGGCCGTGGCAATGAGGCGCAGCACGGCTTCTTTCCCCTCAGGCGTCTGCAGATCCAGCACCACGCTTTTCTTGTTGCGGTTGAACAGCGGGAAAAAGCCGGCCCCGGCGCCCAGCAGGCGGCGCGTGTGGTCACCGGCCGGCGGCTCCACCTTGATGACCTCGGCGCCCAGGTCGGCCATCACCATGCCGCAGGTAGGACCCATCACCATGTGGGTGAATTCGACGATGCGGATGCCTTCGAAGGGCAGGCGGCGGGGGGTGGTGTCGCTCATGGTGAAGGTGTGGAACAAAGAGATGGGCTTGGTGGCAACCGCTGGCTATTGTGTGGGCACCGCCACCCTTGAAGGCGACACAAAGCCTTGGTGGTCAAGACCTTGATCACATCGAAAGAGACGGACGGCTGCAGGATCTTGAAATGATCGGGAACGGCATCTTTGAAAAGTTCAAAAACATCATTTAAAAACAATCACTTGCATCAATATCGCCATGCTCATAAGTTGACCAGACCACGCGTACATCTTGAAAACTGGCGGTCAACAAGTGTGCGAAGGGTGCAAGCAGCCCACGCGCCCCGAACATCAATTACCCACATAAAAGTCACAGATAAATCGCAAATCAGCGCATCAATAGGCGCCAGAAGGTGGAATACAGTGGCGCTATGGAAAAACCCCGCGCTGTCCTGTTTGACGCCTATGGCACGCTGTTCGATGTGTACAGCGTGGGCCTGCTGGCCGAGCAGCTGTTTCCTGGCCAGGGCGCGCGGCTGGCGGTGGTGTGGCGCGACAAGCAGATCGAATACACCCGGCTGGTGACCACCAGCAACCACGGCGCGCACTACCGCCCGTTCTGGGCCATCACGCAGAGCGCGCTGGCCTACGCCATCAAACTGATCGAGCCCGCCGCCCGGCAGGACTGGGCTGCGTATGAGCAGCGCGCCGCGCAGCTGATGAACCAGTACCGCCACCTCTCGGCCTTTCCCGAGAACCGGGCCGTGCTGCAGGCGCTGCGCGACCGGGGCATCGCCACCGGTGTTCTGAGCAACGGCGAGCCCGAGATGCTGGGCATTGCGGTGCGCAGCGCCGGGCTGGACGGCCTGCTGGACCATGTGATCAGCGTGGACCCGATCCGCCTCTACAAGACCCACCCCGACGCCTACGCGCTGGGCGAACAGGCCACCGGCCTGCCGCGCAGCCAGATCGTGTTCGTGAGCAGCAACGCCTGGGACGCGCTGGGTGCCACCTGGTTCGGCTACCCCACGCTGTGGGTGAACCGCCAGAACCTGCCGTTTGAAGAGCTGGGCACCCAGCCCACCCGCACCGGCCACAACCTGCGCGACGTATTGGCCTTCTTTGACTGAACCCTTTTCGTTTTTTCAACCTTCCCACCGTTCGGGCTGAGCCTGTCGAAGCCTTTATTTCCTGGAGCTATCCCATGACGCAACGCACCACCATCCACGGCCTGCAGGTCGCCACCGAACTGTTTGACTTCATCAACGAGCAGGTGCTGCCCGGCACCGGCGTGAGCCAGGAGGCGTTCTGGAAAGGGTTTGATGCCATCGTGGCCGACCTGGCGCCCAAGAACGCCGCCCTGCTGGCCGAACGCGACCGCCTGCAGACCGAGCTGGACACCTGGCACCAGGCCAACCCCGGCCCCATCAAGGACATGGCGGGCTACCGCAAATTCCTGGAAACCATCGGCTACCTCGTGCCGGTGCCGACGGATGCCAAGGCCACCACCGCCAACGTGGACGCCGAGCTGGCGATCCAGGCCGGCCCGCAGCTGGTGGTGCCGATCCTGAACGCGCGCTACGCGCTGAACGCCGCCAACGCCCGCTGGGGCTCGCTGTACGACGCGCTGTACGGCACCGACGCGATTTCCGAAGCCGACGGCTGCGAAAAAGGCCCCGGCTACAACGAAAAGCGCGGCGCCAAGGTGATCGCCTTCGCCCGGAAATTCCTCGACGATTCCGCCCCGCTGGCCAGCGGCTCGCATGCCGATTCCACCGGCTACGCCATCGTCAACGGCGCACTGCAGGTGACGCTGCAAGGCGGCGCCACCACCGGCCTGAAAGACGCCGCGCAGCTGGTGGGCTTCCAGGGCGATGCTGCCGCGCCGTCTTCGGTGCTGATGGTGCACAACGGCCTGCACTTCGACCTGATCATCAACCGCGCCACCCCCATCGGCCAGACGGACGCCGCTGGCGTGAGCGATCTGGTGATGGAAGCCGCGCTGTCCACCATCCTCGACCTGGAAGATTCCGTGGCCGCCGTGGACGCGCAGGACAAGGTGCTGGCCTACCGCAACTGGCTCGGCATCCTCAAGGGCGACCTGACGGAAAACGTGGCCAAGGGCGGCAAGACCTTCAAGCGCGGCCTGAACCCCGACCGCGTGTACACGGCGCCCAACGGCAGCGGTGTAGTGCGCCTGCACGGCCGCAGCCTGCTGTTTGTGCGCAACGTCGGCCACCTGATGACCAACCCCGCCATCCTGTGGGGCGCCGAGGGCAAGGAGATTCCCGAGGGCATCATGGACGCGGTGGTCACCACCACCATCGCGCTGCACGACCTGCAGGGCCACGGTCAGCTGGCCAGCGGCCCCATCCGCAACAGCCGCACCGGCTCGGTCTACATCGTCAAGCCCAA
>JAGXRS010000283.1 GCA_018335615.1 Hydrogenophaga sp.
GGCACCATGCGGCCGCGGAACATCTCTTCGCGCCCCTGGTGCAGGGCGTGGTGGGGGTTGTGGAAGGTCTTCATGGCGCCAGTTTCGCACGGCCGCGACCACGGGCCGGGGGCCAGTCACCCGTGCGCGGGCGGGTCCGCACCGGCCTGCCTACAATGGCCGCTGTCCGGTCAGCCGACCGGACGCCATGCGTTCTCAGGGCGGGGTGGAATTCCCCACCGGCGGTGATGGCGGGCGGCGCTGCAAGGCGCCTGCACCGCACGAGTGCCGCGAGCGCCTGCACGCGGATGCGTGCAGGGTCAGCAGACCCGGTGAGATCCCGGGACCGACGGTCACAGTCCGGATGCAAGAGACCGCTGGCCAGCCGCTCCCGTCGCCCCGTGCGCACGGGGGCGGCTGCGCCTGTGCGCCCTGATTCAGTGAAACCTGTTGTGTGTTGTCCACCATGAATCAGTCCGAGACCTCTTCCGCTTCTTCTTCCGTTCCCGCCACTGTTGCCGGGCGCTTCGCCTTCGTTGAGGCGGCCTGGCACGCCGACATCGTGCACCAGGCCCGCGATGCCTTTTTTGAAGAGATGGCCCGGCACGGCGTCAACGCCGATCGCATCGACGTGTTCGACGTGCCCGGCGCCTTCGAGATTCCCCTGCACGCGCAGCGCCTGGCCCGCAGCGGCCGCTACGCCGCGGTGGTGGGCAGCGCGCTGGTGGTGGACGGCGGCATCTACCGCCACGACTTCGTGTCCCAGACCGTGGTGCAGGCGCTGATGGACGTGCAGCTGGACACCGGCGTGCCCATGATTTCGGCCGTGCTCACGCCGCACCACTTCCACGAGCACGCCGAGCACCGCAAGTACTTCATGCGCCACTTCGCGGTGAAGGGCACCGAGGCCGCGCAGGCCTGCGTGCAGACGGTGGCCGGCCTGCAGCGGCTGGACGCGCTGCTGGCGGCGTGAGCGGCTGAAGGCTGACCGGCTCAGCGGCCGAGCGACTGACCGGTCGAATGGCTGCTGCGGCAAGCCTGCCCCGTACCAGCCTGCCTGGCGCCTGTCAGCCGAGTTCTTTGAACGGCTGCAGCGGGCTCAGCGGCGTGAAATCGCCCGCCCGCTTCTCCTTCATGGCCGTGATGGATTCGCGCACATGCGCGTTGCTCCAGATGGCGCCCTGCAGCCAGCCCATCTGGCGCAGGCTGTCTTCCACCGAGTGGTCGCGCGCGTAGGTGACGGCCTGCTTGGTGCCCCAGATGGCAATCGGCGGCTTGCTGGCGATCTCTTTGGCGCACTGCAAGGCCGCGGCCACCGTGGCCTCGGCGGTGTCGAACACCTCGTTCACCAGCCCGTAGGCCAGTGCCTTCTGCGCACCGAGGCGCCGCCCGGTGTAAGCCAGTTCTTTCACCACGGCGAATGGAATGAGCTTGGGCAGGCGCTGCAGCGTGCCCACGTCGGCCACCATGCCGATGTTGATTTCCTGGATGCAGAAGAACGCGTCGGCTGACGCGTAGCGGATGCAGGCCGCCGTGACCATGTCCACCGCGCCGCCGATGCAGCCGCCCTGGATGGCGCAGATCACCGGGATGCGCAGGTTCTCGATCTTGGTGAAGGTGGCCTGCATGTCGGTCAGCAGGTCGAAGATGGCGGCCCGGCCTTCGGGGCTCTGGTCGTCCATGCTGATCGCGCCGCTGAAGGTTTCCAGCGCCATGCCGGCGCTGAAGTGCTTGCCGGTGCTGCTGATCACCAGCGCGCGTGCCGAGCCCTCGCGGTGCAGCTGCGTCAGCACCTCGTCCAGCTCGCGCCAGAAGGTGGGGTGCATGGTGTTCATGGCCTCGGGCCGGTTGAGCACCAGGTGGGCCACATGGTCGGTGGTGGAGAGTGTGAAGCAGGTGGGAGGGGGGTGCATAGGGTCTCGCTGGTCGGATGCGGGCGTTGGCAGGAGCGTCCCACATTGTGTGCAGGGGCTTCACCGCGCCTGTGTCTCGCCAGCGTCAAAGATGCCGGCTGGGCAGGTACGCCGGGACGCTGCCGGCCGATGCATATGCCAAAGCTATAGGGTGAACAGTTCAAGTTGACGCTGTTTATGTCGAAGCGTTGGGTACACCCCCGCGGCACCACGCTCCCGCCCGAGCGAAGCGGTGAAGGGAGCGCCCCGGTGGGTGCCCGTGGTGCCTGCCATCTTGCCTCCCTCCTTAACCGAAGCTCACACCCGTGTTCAATTCAATGACAGTGGCCCGCCGCCTTTACCTCGGCTTTGGCCTGATCCTCGCGATTCTGGTGGCGGTGGCGGCGGTCGCCATCACCAAGGTGCACACGATCAACACCGCCCTGAAGGCGAACAGCAACGAACACGCCGCCATCCAGCGCTACGCCATCAATTTCCGGGGCTCGGCGCACGACCGCGCCATCGCCGTGCGCGACGTGGTGCTTGGCGCCTCCGCTGCGGACCGCGCCGCCGAGGTGGCGGCCATTGCCCGGCTCGCTGCGTTTTATGCCGAGGCCGCAGGCCCGCTGGAAAAGCTGGTGCAGACCTCGGCCGATGCCACGGAACTGCGTGCCCTCTACGGCGCGATCAAGACCATCGAAGCCAGGGCTGTGGCCACCACGCAGGCGGTGATCAACCAGGTGGAGGCGGGGGACACCAGCGGTGCGCAAGCGCGGCTGTGGAGCGAGGCCAAGCCGCAATATGTGAGCTGGCTGGCCGCGGTGAACCGGCTGATCGATTTCGAGGAAGCGCGCCTGCAGGAGCAGAACCAGGTGGCCATGGACGAGGCGGACGCATTCCTCACCTTGATGGTTGCCTCGCTGGTGACGGCACTGCTGTGCGGCCTGGCGCTGGCCTGGTCCATTTCGCGCAGCGTGTTGCGCCAGCTGGGGGCCGAGCCGGTCGAGCTGGGGCAGGTGGCTCAGCGTGTGTCGCAGGGCGACCTGAGCCCGGTGCAGGGTGTTGCAGCCGCGCCGGCGGACAGCGTGCTGGCCTCGCTCGGCGCCATGCAGGCCAGCCTGGCCCATGTGGTGGGACAGGTTCGCAACGTGTCCGACTCCATTGCCACCGGCTCCGCCGAAATCGCCACAGGCAACGCCGACCTGTCCACCCGGACCGAGCTGCAAGCCGCCAGCCTGCAGCAGGCCGCGGCGTCCATGGCTCAAATGAACACCACGGTGCAGGCCAATGCCGGCACGGCGCGCCAGGCGGCCCAGCTCGCGGGATCTGCCACGGGCGCTGCGGCCCGCGGCGGCGAGGTGGTGGGTCAGGTGGTGGCGACGATGGACGCCATTTCGGCCAGCTCGCGCAAGATCAGCGACATCATTGGCGTGATCGACGGCATCGCCTTCCAGACCAACATCCTGGCGCTGAACGCGGCAGTGGAAGCCGCCCGCGCTGGCGAGCAGGGCCGGGGCTTTGCGGTGGTGGCGTCGGAGGTGCGCAATCTGGCGCAGCGCAGCGCCGAGGCGGCCAAGGAGATCAAGGGCCTGATCGGCGCCAGCGTGGACAAGGTCGAGGCCGGTAGCCGGCTGGTGAGCGAGGCCGGTATTGCCATGGAAGACATCGTCAGCCAGGTGCGTCGGGTGTCCGATCTCATCAGCGAGATCAGCGCGTCCACCCTGGAGCAGACCACCGGCATTGGCCAGGTGAGCGGCTCGGTGTCGCAGCTGGACCAGAGCACGCAGCAGAACGCGGCCCTGGTGGAACAGAGCGCCGCCGCCGCGGCCAGCCTGGAGCAGCAGGCCAGCCGCCTGATCGACGTGGTGAAGACCTTTCGTCTGGGCCAGGGCCACTGAGCAAACGTCGCTCAAGCTGTTGCGCCAGCGTCAGAACAGGGGCTGTGTGGTGGGCTCGGGCCGGGCGGGTGTTCGCGTCTTGCGCGGTGGCATGTCAGCCGTTGTTGCTGTGGCCGGGTCGGCCGCGGCTGGGACGTGCTGCAGTTTTCCCACCCGCACGCCCAGCAGGCGGATGCGCCGGCTCAGGTCCACCCGCTTGAGGCACAGGCCGGCGTGGCGCCGGATGGTGGCCGCATCGGCCGTGAACTGATCGATGGTGGTGTCGCGCGTGACGCCCTGGAAGTTGTCAAAGCGCAGCTTGATGCCGATGGTCTTGCCCGCATAGCCCTTGCGCTGCAGGTCGGCCGCCACCTGCTCGCACAGTCGGGTGAAGATGGCGCCCAGTTCGGTGCGGTCGCGCACGGCGTGCAGGTCGCGCTCGAACGTGGTTTCGCGGCTCATGCTCACCGGTTCGCTCTCGGTCACCACCGGGCGGTCGTCGCGGCCCCAGCTGGCATCAAACAGCCAGGCGCCGAAGCTGCGGCCCAGGTGCTGCATGAGCCATTCGCGCTCGCGCTGCGCGGCCTCGCCAATGGTGTGGATGCCGTGGTGCTGCAGCTTGGCATCGGCCTTCGGCCCTACGCCGTTGATCTTGCGGCAGGGCAGCGGCCAGATGAGCGTCTGCAGGTCGTCGGGCCAGACGATGCTGATGCCGTTGGGCTTGTTGAATTCGCTGGCCATCTTGGCGATGAGCTTGTTCGGCGCCACGCCAATGGAGCAGGTCAGGCCCGTGGCCTGGAAGATGCTTTTCTGGATCAGCCGCGCCAGCACGCGGCCGCCTTCGCGCTGGCCGCCGGGCACGTCGGTGAAGTCGATGAACACCTCGTCCACGCCGCGGTCTTCCATCACCGGTGCGATCTCCCGGATGATGCTCTTGAACAGACGCGAGACGCGGCGCACCTCGTCGAAGTCCACCGGCAGCAGGATCGCCTGCGGGCAGAGCTTGGCCGCCTTCATGAGGCCCATGGCCGAACCGACGCCGAACTGGCGCGCTGCGTAAGTGGCGGTGGTGGCCACGCCGCGCCCGGTGTAGCCGGCCAGGCGGGGAAAGAAATCCACCGGCACGCGCGAGAAATCATCGGCCGTCCACTCTCGGTCGGGGTAGGCGGCGCGCACGCGCGCCAGTTCGTCGTCGTCCTGGCGTCGCCCGCCGCCGATCACCACCGGCAGGTCCTTGAGCTGCGGGTAGCGCAGCAGCTCCACCGACGCAAAAAACGCGTCCATGTCGAGGTGCGCGATGCGGCGGGGAAGGGTTGGCGGAATGCTCACAGCCTGAGCATAGCGGCCCGCTGGATGGGCTGCGGCGGGCACGCGCCCAGCGTGTACGAATCGTTGCAAGTCGCCACGGCGACGGTCCATAGCATGTGATGAAACGCGCCAGCAGCCGGCGCGGCAGGGGGCACATGGGTGGCGAACGGGTGGAGAAAAACCCGCGCTTGGTGCCTGCTTTCTCGGCGGCTGCGCAGGTTCGTGGACAGGGAGAGGCACATGCGACAAGAAAACGCGTCTTGGGGATGGCGGCGGGTGCGCCGGATGGGCCCGGCGTGCCGGGCCGGTGTGGCCGCTCTGGCGTGGGGCGTGTGCCTGCCCGGGCAGGTGTGGGCCGCTGGCGAACCGGTGCTGTGCGCCGGGGTGCCGGCTGCGGTGCAGACCCGGCAGCCGCAGGCGCTGGAGCCGGCCTGTGCCGGCGCACGCGATGCCTTCGCCTTCCTGGCGCCATTGCATCCACCGCCCTTGCGCCCGCTGCTGATCGAGCTGGTCGCGCAACTGCCACCCGATCTGCAGCGCGATGCCGTGGGCTTCTACGCCCCGCGCCTCCACCGCCTGATGGTGCTGGAACTGCCCACCTTCATGGTGCACCGGCGCTGGTTCGGTGTGCCCACCAGCCTGGCCATGTACCGCAGCGTGGTGGCACACGAGGTGGTCCATGCGCTGGTGAATACGTATCTCAACGGCCGCTACCTGGCCAACGCCGGTCACGAATACGTGGCCTACGTGGCGATGTTTGCCACCATGGAAGCGGTCACCCGGCAGGCGGTGATGGCCGCCATGCCCGATGCGTCCTTCAGCTTTGACAGCGAGATCAACGACATGCGCTACGCCCTGGATCCGATGAGTTTCGGTGTGGCCTCGTACCGCCACTGGCTGCGCCAGCCCGACGGCATGCAGTTCCTGCGGCGCGTGATCGAGGGGTCGGTGGTGCCCGAGTTGCAGCTGGGCCCCCCGAACGACGAGCCTGAGCCGACGCCCGTGCGCCGTTTGACACGGTCGCCTTCGGTATAAGCTGCGGCGGTGTCCCCCCACCGGAGCCGTTCATGAACCGCACGTTTTCCCGCTTGGTCGCAGGTTTGCTCGTCGGCGCGGGCGTTGCCCTGGCTGGCTACTGGGTCGGCAACGGCCTGGAGCGCCTGCGCATGGCCGACCGCTCGGTCACCGTGAAGGGACTGGCCGAGCAGGAGGTGCAGAGCGACTTTGCCGTGTGGACGCTGTCGTTCCGCCGTGCCGGCAACGAATTCGCTGGCGTGCAGCAGGCGCTGGCACAAGACCGCGACCAGGTGCTGGCCTTCCTGACGGCGCGCGGCTTCGCCGCCGCCGAGGTGGAGGCCCGGCCGCTGCAGGTGCAGGACCTGTTTGCTCGCGAATACGCCCAGGGCAACCAGCCGCTGCGTTTCAACGGCGTGGGGCAGGTGCTGGTAAAGTCGGCCCGCGTGGCCGAGGTGGAAGCGGCGGCGCTCGCGGTGGACCCGCTGATCCAGGCCGGCGTGCAGCTGGGCGGGGAGAACGAAGGCGCCCGTGGCGGCCCGCGTTTCCAGCTGCGCGGCTTCAACGACATCA
>JAGXRS010000284.1 GCA_018335615.1 Hydrogenophaga sp.
TTGAACAACCAGTGGTTTTCGAAAATCGCCGTGTGGATGGTCATCGCCATGGTGCTTTTCACCGTCTTCAAGCAGTTCGACGGCCGCTCACCAGCGGGCGCCGGCTATATCGGCTACTCCGAGTTCCTGGATGAGGTGAAGGGCCAGCGCATCAAGAGTGCGACCATCCAGGAGGGGCAGGGCGGCACCGAGATCGTGGCCATCACGCAGGACGACCGTCGCATCCGCACCACGGCCACCTACCTGGACCGTGGTCTGGTCGGTGACCTGATCAACAACAACGTCAAGTTCGACGTTCGCCCTCGTGAAGAAGGCTCGCTGCTGATGACGCTGCTCGTGAGCTGGGGCCCGATGCTCCTGCTGATCGGCGTGTGGATCTACTTCATGCGCCAGATGCAAGGCGGCGGCAAGGGCGGTGCCTTCAGCTTCGGCAAGAGCAAGGCCCGCATGCTCGACGAGAACAACAACACCGTCACCTTTGCCGATGTGGCCGGTTGCGACGAGGCCAAGGAAGAGGTGAAGGAAGTCGTCGACTTCCTGAAAGACCCCGCCAAGTTCCAGAAGCTCGGTGGCCGCATCCCGCGCGGTCTGCTGCTGGTCGGCCCACCCGGTACCGGCAAGACGCTGCTGGCCAAGGGTATTGCGGGTGAGGCCAAGGTGCCGTTCTTCAGCATCTCGGGTTCCGACTTCGTGGAAATGTTCGTCGGCGTGGGCGCGGCCCGCGTGCGCGACATGTTCGAGAACGCCAAGAAGAACGCGCCCTGCATCATCTTCATCGACGAGATTGACGCGGTCGGCCGCCAGCGTGGCGCCGGTCTGGGCGGTGGCAACGACGAACGTGAGCAGACCCTCAACCAGATGCTGGTGGAGATGGACGGTTTCGAGACCAACCTCGGTGTGATCGTGGTCGCGGCCACCAACCGCCCCGACATCCTGGACGCCGCCCTGCTGCGCCCCGGCCGTTTCGACCGCCAGGTTTACGTGACGCTGCCGGACATCCGCGGCCGCGAGCAGATCCTGAACGTGCACATGCGCAAGGTGCCCCTGGGCACCGACGTGAACCCGAGCGTGATCGCCCGCGGCACGCCCGGCATGAGCGGTGCCGACCTGGCCAACCTGTGCAACGAAGCCGCGTTGATGGCCGCCCGCCGCAATGCGCGCGTGGTTGAAATGCAGGATTTCGAGAAGGCCAAGGACAAGATCTTCATGGGCCCCGAGCGCAAGAGCATGGTGATGCCCGAAGAAGAGCGCCGCAACACGGCCTACCACGAGTCGGGCCATGCACTCATCGGCAAGCTGCTGCCCAAGTGCGACCCCGTGCACAAGGTCACCATCATCCCGCGTGGCCGTGCGCTGGGCGTGACCATGAGCCTGCCGGCGCAGGACCGCTACAGCTACGACAAGGACTACATGCTGAACCAGATCAGCATGCTGTTCGGTGGCCGCATCGCCGAAGAGGTGTTCATGAACCAGATGACCACCGGCGCCAGCAACGACTTCGAGCGTGCGACCACCATTGCCCGCGACATGGTGATGCGCTACGGCATGACCGATGCGCTGGGTCCGATGGTGTACGCCGAGAACGAAGGCGAGGTCTTCCTGGGCCGCTCGGTGACCAAGACCACCAACATGAGCGAGCAGACCATGCAGAAGGTCGACGACGAGGTGCGCCGCATCATCGACCAGCAGTACAAGCTGGCGCGTGACCTGATCGAAGAGCACAGCGACCAGATGCACGCCATGGCCAAAGCCTTGCTGGAATGGGAAACCATCGACTCCGACCAGATCGACGACATCATGGCCGGCAAGCCGCCGCGGCCGCCGAAGGACTGGACTCCCCGCAATCCCTCGGTGGGTGGCGGTGGTGCCAGCGGCGGTTCGCCTGAAGTGGCACCGGATCCGGCACCCACGGCTGCCTGAAGTTTGACCAATCCATCTCAACGGGGCTTCGGCCCCGTTGCTGTTTTTGCGTCCGCATCATGGCGCCCGGCTCTCGAGCCCGGCGCTGTTTCAAAGGCACACATGCGCTGGCTGACTTCCCGTTTCGAGATCGACCTGAACACACCTGTGGTGATGGGCATTGTCAATGTGACGCCCGACTCCTTTTCTGACGGCGGTCGGCACGCCAGCACCCGCGCCGCGGTGCAGCACTGCGAACGGCTGCTGACCGATGGCGCGCAGGTGCTCGACATTGGTGGTGAGTCCACACGCCCCGGCAGTCCGGCGGTGTCGCTGGAGGACGAAATTGCGCGCGTGCTGCCCGTGGTGCAAGAGGCGGTGCGCCTAGGCGTGCCGGTGTCCGTGGACACCTACAAGCCCGAGGTGATGCGCGCTGTGCTCGACGCGGGGGCCGACATCATCAACGACATCTGGGCGTTGCGCCGGGGCGATGCCCTGCGGGTGGTGGCGGCGCACCCGCGCTGCGGCGTCTGCCTGATGCACATGCACCGGGATCCGCAGACCATGCAGGTGGCGCCGATGGAAGGCGATGTGCTGCCCGGGGTGGTCGCGTTCCTGCGGGAACACGCCTCCGAGGCGGAGCGGCGGGGGGTCGACGCATCGCGCATCGTGCTCGACCCTGGCATCGGCTTTGGCAAGACCGTGGCGCAGAACTTCAGCCTGCTGGCCCATCAGGGCCCGTTGCTGGCGTTGGGCTATCCCCTGCTGGCCGGGTGGTCGCGCAAGTCTTCGCTGGGCGCCGTGACGGGACGCGAGGTGCCCGAGCAACGGGTGGTGGCGAGTGTGGCGGCGGCTGTGCTGGCGGTGGAGCGCGGCGCGCGGGTGGTTCGCGTGCACGACGTGCGCGAGACGGTGGACGCGCTCAAGGTGTGGCAGGCTTGTAAGGTTGGTTAACTTTTGGATACATAATCGCCCGCGATAATCGTTGAATGAGGTCTTGCTGCTGAAATCGGCCAACGACCAGAACGACACCACAGAGGAATCCATGACACGCAGTTACTTTGGCACCGACGGCATCCGCGGCACCGTGGGGCAGGCCCCGATCACCCCCGATTTCGTGCTGCGCCTGGCGCACGCGGTGGGCCGGGTGCTCAAGCGAACCGAGGCGCGCCCGACCGTGCTCATCGGCAAGGACACCCGCATATCGGGCTACCTGCTGGAGAGCGCCCTGCAAAGCGGCTTCAACTCGGCCGGCGTGGACGTGGTGCTGCTGGGGCCGGTGCCCACGCCAGCCGTGGCGCACCTGACCCGGGCGCAGCGCGCCAGCCTGGGCGTGGTCATCTCCGCCAGCCACAACCCCTTTGCCGACAACGGCATCAAGTTCTTCAGTGCCCAGGGCACCAAGCTGCCCGACGACTGGGAACTCGACGTCGAGGCCGCGTTGGAGGATGCGCCGGTGTGGGTGGACTCGGCGAACCTCGGCAAGGCGCGCCGCATGGACGACGCCGCGGGTCGCTACATCGAATTCTGCAAGGGCACCTGTTCCCATTCTTTCAGCTTGAAAGGCCTGAAGATCGTGGTGGACGGGGCCAACGGCGCGGCCTACCACATCGCACCCGACGTGTTCCACGAACTCGGCGCCGACATCGTGTGCATCGGTTGCACGCCCGACGGCCTGAACATCAACGAGGGCGTGGGCGCCACCCACCCCCAGGCGCTGGTGGAGGCGGTGAAGCAACACCAGGCCGACTACGGGATTGCCCTGGACGGTGACGCCGACCGCCTGCAGATGGTCGATGGCACCGGGCGCCTCTTCAACGGCGACGAACTGCTCTACCTGATCGCTGCCGACCGGCTGGCGCGCGATATCGACGTGCCCGGCGTGGTGGGCACGCTGATGACCAACATGGCGGTCGAGGTGGCCTTCAAGCGCAAGGGCGTGAAGTTCGTGCGGGCCAAGGTCGGCGACCGCTACGTGCTGGAAGAGATGGAGCGCCATGGCTGGGTGCTGGGCGGCGAAGGCTCGGGCCACATTCTGGTGCTGGACCGCCACACCACCGGCGACGGGCTGGTGTCGGCGCTGCAGGTGCTGCATGCCTGCGTGGACAGCGGCAAGACCATGGCCCAGCTGTTGCACGAGGTGACCCTGTTCCCGCAGACGCTGATCAACGTGCGCCTGCAACCTGGCCAGGACTGGAAGACCAACACCCGGCTGGCGGAGGAGACCCGTGCCGTCGAGGCCGAACTGGCGGACACCGGGCGTGTGCTCATCCGCGCCAGCGGCACCGAGCCCCTGCTGCGCGTGATGGTCGAGGCGCGCGACGCCGACCAGGCCAGGCGCTGTGCCGAGCGGCTGGTGGAGGCGGTGAAGAGCCAGGTGCCCGCATGAGCGAGGCGCTCGGCTTGGGTACCCTGCGTGTGGTGCAGGCGGACTACGCCAACCCGGCACATGCCCGTGCCTTGGTCGCCATGCTCGACGCCTACGCCCGCGACCCGGCCGGCGGCGGTGACGGTCTGAGTGACTTTGCCAAAGCCCATCTGGTGTCGTCGCTGGCGGCCCGGCCGCAGGCCTACAGCGTGCTCGCCTTTGACGGCGAGAACCCGGTGGGGCTGGTGAACTGCATCGAGGGATTCTCCACCTTCGCCTGCCGGCCGCTGGTGAATGTGCACGACGTGGCGGTGCTGGCTAGCCACCGCGGATGCGGTGTCGCGGCGCAGATGCTGGCCCTGGCCGAGCAGCTGGCCCGTGAGCGCGGCGCTGTGAAGCTCACGCTGGAGGTGCTGTCGGGCAACGCCCCCGCCTGCCAGCTCTACCAGCGACTGGGCTTTGCCGGCTACCAGCTCGACCCGGCCATGGGCACGGCGCAGTTCATGCAGAAGTGGCTGGATTGACCCGGGATCGAAGGTGGCTCGTGGCGTTCGGACGCCACCGGTCCTTTCCCTCGCCTTGAAGCAATACCGCCGACCTTGTATCGGCACATCCCTTCGATCAGAG
>JAGXRS010000285.1 GCA_018335615.1 Hydrogenophaga sp.
CCCGCCATGCCCGAGTCCACCTTTCACATTCCCACCTTGCGCACAGACGACGACGCGGACGCCGTCATGTTCGAACTGCAGGACCTGCCCTGCGTCCACCAGGCCGACGTCAACCTCGCCGAGCAGACCGCCTGGGTCAGCCACACCGCCATGATCGCCCCCGAAGACATTGCCGCCGCCCTGCTGGAGGCCGGCCACGAAGCGCATCTGCGGTGAACGGTACTGCGGCCCAGGCGGTCCGGTGACACCGCCTCGGCGCGCTGTGCCTTTGGGTCATATGACCGACAGACGCCCGGCACCGGCGCACCTTCAATCCTGCTCCGTATCATGGTTGGGCCGGCATCCACCCGCCGTCAGGAGACGATCCCATGACCACCACCACCCACCGCGCACGCCGGGCCCGCAGGCCGCTGCAGGCGGTGCTCATCGCGGGTGCCCTGGCGTTCACCCCCCTGCTGCAGGCCACGGGTGCTGAGCGCAAGGACAGCGGGGCACCCCGCCCACCCGCCAAGGTCACGTTTGTCGAAGCACCTTCGCACGAAACCCCGGCCGCCCGAACCAAGCGCCTCAAGCGCGAATGCAAGGGCCGTCCGAACGCAGGCATGTGCCTGGGGCACACACGGTAAACAGCGAGCAGGTTCCTCACCTGAACCGGGTCGCGGTGCCCGCAGGGCAATTGCACCGCACCGTGCAAAAAATTCAAAGTCGTGGACAGGCCCCACCGCTACCATGGCGGCCATGTCATCCACCCCCTCTTCCTTTCCGCTGGACCTGATCGACCAGGTCCGTTCGGCCGCTGCGGCACACACACCGCTGCGCATCGTGGGTGGCGACACCAAGGCTTTTTACGGTTCGCGCTCTCCAGGGCAGACGCTGTGCACCACCGGCTGGTCGGGCATGGTGAGCTTCGAGCCGACCGAGCTGGTCATCACGGTGCGCGCCGGCACGCCCCTGGCCGAGGTGGAGGCCGTGCTGGCCGAGAACGGGCAGTGCTTCCCGTTCGAGCCGCCCCGCTTCGGTACCGGCGGCACGGTGGGCGGCATGGTCGCGGCCGGGCTGGCAGGGCCGGCCCGCGCCACCGCCGGCAGCGTGCGCGACTTCGTGCTGGGCGCGCAGATCATCAACGGCCAGGGCGAGCTGCTCACCTTTGGCGGGCAGGTGATGAAGAACGTGGCGGGCTACGACGTGAGCCGCGCCATGGCCGGCGCCATGGGCACGCTGGGCCTCATCGCCGAGCTGAGCCTGAAGGTGCTGCCGGTGGCGCCGGCCGAGGCCACGCTGGTGTTCTCGCTGGGCCAGGCCGAGGCACTGGAGCAGCTGCACCGCTGGGGTGGCCAGCCGTTGCCGCTCAACGCCAGTTGCTGGGTGCGCGACGACACCGCGGCGGGCGCGCCCGAACGGCTGTTCGTGCGGCTGCGCGGCGCCGTGGCCGCGGTGGAAGCGGCCTGCTCTCGCATGATCGCCGAGGCCGGCGGCAGCCGCATGGACAACGCCCAGGCCGGACCCGACTGGGCCGCCTGTCGCGACCAGACCCTGCCCTTCTTCACGGCTCCCGCGCCGGACGTGTGCCTGTGGCGTTTGTCGCTGCCGCAGACGGCGCCCGAGCTCGACCTGCCCTATGCGCAACTCATCGAATGGCAGGGCGCGCAGCGCTGGCTGTGGGCGCCCGCCGGTGCCGCTGCCGAGCTGCGGGCCGCTGCGGCAGCCGTGCAGGGCCACGCCACGCTGTTCCGGGCCGGTGCCGATGGCGCCCCCGGCGTGCCGCGTTTCAGTTCGCAGAGCCCCGCCATCGAGACGATCTCCCAGCGCCTGCGCACGGCCTTCGACCCGGCCGGCATCTTCAACGTCGGTCGCATGACCTGAGGCGCACCCCATGCAAACCCAGCTTTCTCCCGAATACGCGGCGCGTGCCGATGGCCGCGCGGCCGAGGCCATCCTGCGCAAATGCGTGCACTGCGGCTTCTGCACCGCCACCTGCCCCACCTACCAGCTGCTCGGCGACGAGCTGGACGGGCCGCGCGGTCGCATCTACCTGATGAAGCAGGTGCTCGAAGGCGCCGAGCCCACGCGCAAGACGCAGATGCACCTGGACCGCTGCCTCACCTGCCGCAACTGCGAGACCACCTGCCCCAGCGGGGTGGACTACGGCCATCTGGTCGACATCGGCCGCAAGCTCGTCGACGAAAAAGTGCCCCGCCCCGCTGGCGAGAAGGCCGTGCGCTGGCTGCTCAAGGAAGGCCTGCCTTCGCCCTTCTTCGGTCCGGCGATGCAGATGGGCCAGGTGGTGCGCGGCCTGCTGCCGGCCACGCTGAAAAACAAGGTGCCGGCGAAGCAGGACGCCGGGCGCTGGCCCACCGCCACCCATGCGCGCAAGGTGCTGATGCTCGCCGGCTGCGTGCAGCCGGCCATGATGCCCAACATCAACTCGGCTACCGCGCGCGTGCTCGACGCCGCCGGCATCCAGACTGTGATCGCGCCCAAGGCGGGCTGCTGTGGCGCGGTGAAGTTCCACCTGAACGACCAGGACGGCGGCAAGCGCGAGATGCGCGCCAACATCGACGCCTGGTGGCCGCACATCGATTCCGGGGTGGAGGCCATCGTCATGAACGCCTCGGGCTGCGGCGTCACGGTGAAGGAATACGGCCACATCCTGGCCGACGACCCCGCGTATGCCGCCAAAGCCGCGCGCATCAGCGAACTCACGAAAGACCTCAGTGAGCTGCTGCCCACCCTCGTCCCGACCCTCCAGCCGAAGCTGGCCCGCCAGCCCGACGCGAAGCAGGTGATCGGTTTTCACCCGCCCTGCACCCTGCAGCACGGGCAGAAACTCAGGGGCGGGGTCGAGCAGCACCTGGCCGCCCTCGGCTTCACGGTGCAGGTGGCCCGCAACGAAGCGCACCTGTGCTGTGGTTCGGCCGGCACCTACTCGGTGCTCAACCCCGAGCTGTCCTACCAGCTGCGCGACCGCAAGCTCGGCCACCTGAGCGAGCTCCAGCCCGACGTGATCACCAGCGCCAACATCGGCTGCATCACCCACCTGCAGAGCGGCACGCAGACCCCGGTGCGGCACTGGATCGAGATCCTCGACGAGTTGTTGTGACGCCCGCGTGGCAGGCGGCGCGGCGCATACTTTGCACACCATGATTCCTGCTCTCGCCACCCTGCTCGTGTTCCAGCTCATCGGCGAAGCCCTGGTGCGCTCGCTGGCCGTGCCGGTGCCTGGTCCGGTGGTCGGCATGGCGCTGCTGCTGGTCACGCTGGTGCTGCGCCCGGCGTGGCTGGGCGCCATCAAGCCCACGGCGCAGACGTTGTTGCAGCACCTCTCGCTGCTTTTCGTGCCTGCTGGGGTGGGCGTCATGCTGCACCTGCAGCGCCTGGGCGACGAGGCGCTGGCCATCGGCGTGGCGCTGGTGCTCAGCACGCTGGTGGGGCTGGGCAGCGCCGCCCTCACCATGGCCTGGCTCATGAAGCGGGTGGCACCGCCCACTGAGCAGAACACGCCATGAACGAAGGCCTGCCGCTGATCGGTGTGGTGTCTGGCGCGGCGGTGGGCCGCCTCACCGATGTCTGGGTGTACCTCTCGGCCTCGCCCTTGCTGGGCCTCACGGTCACGCTGCTGGTTTACCAGGCGGCGTTTGTGGCCTATCGGCGCAGCGGCTTCCACCCGCTGGCCAACCCGGTGGCGCTGTCGGTGATGGTGTTGGGTGCGCTGCTCTGGGCCACGCGCACGCCCTACGCCACGTATTTCGAGGGCGCGCAGTTTGTGCACTTCCTGCTCGGTCCGGCCACCGTGGCGCTGGCCATTCCTTTGTTTGAACAGCTGGCGCGCGTCAAGCGCCTGTGGCTGCCCATGGCCGGCGCACTGGTGGTCGGCACACTGGCCGCCACCGTCACCGCCATCGGGGTGGGCTGGGCGCTGGGCGCCTCCAAGGCCACCATCGCTTCGCTGGCGCCCAAGTCGGTCACCGCGCCCGTGGCCATGGGCATCGCCGAGAAGATTGGCGGTCTGCCCACGCTCACCGCCGTGCTGGTGGTGTGCACCGGCATTCTGGGCGCGGCCAGCGCACGCTATGTGCTGGATGCCCTGCGCATCCAGGACCCGACGGTGCGCGGCTTTGCGCTGGGCACCGCCGCGCACGGCATCGGCACCGCGCGGGCCTTTCTGGTGAGCGAGGAAATGGGCGCTTTCGCCGGCTTGGCGATGGGCCTCACGGCGCTGTTCAGTGCCGTGGCCCTGCCGCTGGTGGCGGGCTGGCTGCTGCGCTGGATCTAACCGTTCACTCCCGCGCCGGCTGGGCTGCAGCCCGGGGCGCGTGGCTGGATGCAGGATGGGGCGGAACGGGCTTTTCCCGACCGCAGGCATCGCCTCTGGAGGGTGACGGCACAGCCGTCGCGAAAGAACCTATTTCAACGCCGCTTCAATGTCCTTGGACAGTTTTTCAGGTGCATCCTGCGGCGCGTAGCGGCGCAGCACCCGGCCGTCCTTGCCGACCAGAAACTTGGTGAAGTTCCACTTGATGGCCTTGCTGCCCAGCAGGCCCGGGGCCTCGGCCGTGAGCCACTGGTAGAGCGGGTGGGCGCTGGCGCCGTTCACGTCGACCTTGGCCATCATGGGAAAGCTCACACCAAAGTTCTTCTGGCAGAAGGCGGCAATGGCTTCGTTTGTGCCCGGGTCCTGGCCGCCGAACTGGTTGCAGGGAAAGCCCAGCACCACCAGGCCCTGGCTGGCATAGCGCTGGTGCAGTTTCTCCAACCCGCCGAACTGGGGCGTGAAGCCGCAAGCGCTGGCCGTGTTCACAATCAGCAGAGGCTGGCCTCTGAACTGGTCGAGCGCCACGGGCTGGCCGTCGATGGACTGGACTTCGAAGTCGTGAATGCTGGGCATGGGCGGTCTCCAGGGGTCGGGGAATCGTTGCTGGGTGGCGCCCGAGGGCTCAGCCGTGCAGATCGTCCCGCCGGGCGATCTCCATCAGACGTTCCAGCTCATGGGGATGCGCACGTTCATTGTGGCGGTGCCACAGGGCAATGATGCCCATGAAGCCCGCCACGATCAGGCCGAAGGCGGTGATGGCCATGAAGGCCGACCAGCCCGCCGCGGTGGAAAAGCTGTAGGCCGCGCCCAGGATCAGGATGCAGGCCTGTTCGTTGAAGTTCTGCACCGCAATGGATCGGCCGGCGCCCATCAGGTTGTGCCCGCGGTGCTGCAGCAGCGCGTTCATCGGCACCACCAGGAAGCCGCCCAGGCCGCCCAGCAGCACCAGGAAGGGCGCGGCCACCCACACGTTGTCGATGAAGTTCATGCCGATCACCAGCACGCCCATGCCGATGCCCAGCGGCATCACGCGCGTGGCCTGGTCCAGCCGCATGCGCATCGAGGCCACCACCGCGCCCACGGCCGTGCCCAGCGCCACCACGCCCACCAGACTGGACGCCTGCGTGGTGGTGTAGCCCAGTGCGGCACCGGCCCAGGCCAGCACGATGTAGCGCAGGTTGCCCGACACGCCCCAGAACAGCGTGGTCGTGGCCAGCGAGATCTGGCCCAGGCGGTCACGCCACAGGCGGCTGTTGCAGCGCCAGAAATCGGGCAGCAGCGCCAGTGGGTTCTGGGGCATCGGGCGCGGCGTCACGCCGGTCAGCGGAATGCGCGTGTTGAACCAGGCGGCCACCACGTATATCAGCACCAGCACCGTGATCGCCGCTTCGGCCTTGTTGTCGATGCCGGTCGTGACAAAGGGCAGGTCGATGGACAGCAGCCAGCCCGAGAGCGCCGGGCCCACCAGCTGCCCGCCCAGCAACACGCCGAGGATGATGGACGCAATCGTCAGCCCCTCGATCCAGCCGTTGGCCTTCACCAGCTGCGAAGGCGGCAGCAGCTCGGTGAGGATGCCGTACTTCGCCGGCGAGTAGGCGGCGGCGCCCAGCCCCACCAGCGTGTAGGCCAGCAGCGGGTGCACGCCCCAGAGCATCAGCAGGCAGCCCACCACCTTGATGGCATTGCTGACGAACATCACCTGGCCCTTGGGCCGCGCGTCGGCAAACGCGCCCACGAAGGGGGCCAGCACCACGTAGAACAGGGCAAAGAGCGGAACGAGCGCGGCGCTCTGCCATTCCGGCGCGCCCCGCGTTCGCAGCAGTTCGATGGCGGCCACGAACAGCGCGTTGTCCGCCAGCGAGCTGAAGAACTGCGCCGTCATGATGGTGTAGAAGCCGCGCTTCATGGCAATGATTGTTGTACGTCGGTCCCCACCAGCCGGCGCTGGGTGGAATAGGGCTCGACTTTTTTATGCGAAAGTCCGCGGGTGTCTCCAAGGATGCCGGGTTATAGCACGCCATTCCGGAGCCACCGCCTGTCGCCGCAAGCCCCTTGCGACAGGTGCCGAATGACCGTGCCGACGCCGAGTTTGCCCATGCCCCGCCCCATTCTTGCCACCGTCCACGCCGACGCCCTCCGCCACAACCTGCAGCGCGCCCGCGAGCGTGCGCCCGACGCCCGCGTCTGGGCGGTCGTCAAGGCCAATGCCTACGGCCACGGCATCGAGCGCTGCTTCGACGCCCTGCGCTCGGCCGACGGTTTTGCGCTGCTCGATCTGGAGGAGGCGCAGCGCATCCGCGCGCTCGACTGGCGCGGCCCGGTGCTGCTGCTGGAGGGCGTGTTCGAGCCGCGCGACCTGGAACTCTGTTCGCGCCTGCACCTGTGGCACACGGTGCACTGCAGCGAGCAGATCGACTGGCTGGCCGCGCACAAGACCCACCAGCCGCACCGGGTGTTCCTCAAGCTCAACAGCGGCATGAACCGCCTGGGCTTCACCCCCGCCGCGTTCCGTGCCGCCTGGGCGCGCCTGAACGCGCTGCCGCAGGTGGAAGAAATCTCGCTCATGACCCACTTCAGCGACGCCGACGGCGCCCGCGGCATTGCGCACCAGGTGGCCGCCTTCGAAGCCGCCACCGCCGACCTGCCGGGTGAGCGCACGCTGTGCAACAGCGCCGCCATCCTGCGCCACGCCGCCACGGCCCTGCGCGTGGAGGCGGGCGAACAGGCCACCGAGCGCCTGAGCGCCGACTGGGTGCGCTCGGGCATCGCCACCTACGGCAGTGCCCCGGACCACCCGCAGCGCACCGCGGCCGACTGGGGCCTGCAGCCGGCCATGACGCTCTCCAGCCGCGTCATCGCCGTGCAGCAGCTGCAGGCCGGCGACACGGTGGGTTATGGCTCCACTTTCACGGCCGAGGCGCCCATGCGCATCGGCGTGGTGGCCTGCGGCTATGCGGACGGCTACCCGCGCCATGCCCCCACGGGTACCCCGGTGCTGGTGGATGGCGTGCGCACGCGGGTGGTGGGCCGCGTGAGCATGGACATGGTCATGGTGGACCTGAGCGGGCTGGACGCGGCGGGCTCCGGGTCGGAAGTCGTGTTGTGGGGCCGTTCGGCGCACGGTGCGGTGTTGCCGGTGGACGAGGTGGCCGCTGCGGCCGGCACCATTTCGTATGAGCTGCTCTGCGCCGTGGCGGCGCGGGTGCCTTTCGCGGCCTGACCAGCGCACCACTGGGGGCAGTCCTCACCCCAGTCCTTTCCCAGGGGGAGAGGGAGCCAAGCGGGAGCCTTTTGGCCGGCTGGTGGCGCGGGCTGAAGACATCGTGTGCCGGGGGCGAGCCTTCTCGGCGGCGAG
>JAGXRS010000286.1 GCA_018335615.1 Hydrogenophaga sp.
CCCGCCCCGCCGCCCCCACGACCCGTCGCCAAGCCTTCCACGCAGCCGCCGGCTCCTGCGGCACCGCGCCCGTTGGCCGTCCCAGATCCCACGCCCTCGCTCAACGCTCCTAACGGCGTCATCGCACCCGAACCCGCCGCGCCGATCACCAGTGCATTTCCCAGTGAAGCACCGGTGGCCCTGGCTACCCCACCCGCACCGCCCGCACCGCCTGCGCCACCGGCCCCCCCGCGCGTCGAGCTGCCTTCCAGCAGCGCCGAGTACCTGAACAACCCGCGCCCGCCCTACCCGCCCTTGTCCAAACGCCTGGGCGAGCAAGGCCGGGTGGTGGTGCGGGTGTTCATTGACGCCAATGGCACCGCCAGCCAGGCGGAAATCCGCAGCTCCAGCGGCTACGAACGGCTGGATCAGACGGCCTTGCAAACCGTGCTGCGCTGGCGCTACGTGCCCGGCAAACGCAATGGCGTGGCCGAGGCCATGTGGTTCAACGTGCCGATCAGTTTTGTTCTTGAATAAACCCCTCATCTCGGAGTCTCTCAGCATGGAAACGCAAATCGCCACGTCAGGTCTGGCCCACGTCTGGTCGCAAGGCGACTGGGTCATCCGCACCGTCGCCCTGGTGCTACTGGCCATGTCGCTGGCCACCTGGATCATCATCCTGTGGAAGGCGCTGGACCAGCGCGCCCAGCGCGCCCAGGCCAAGGGCGTCGAAGGCTTCTGGCACAGCGCCGACTTCGCCGAGGGCCTGGACAAGCTGGGCACGGCAGAAGGCAACCCGTTTCGAGCCGTGGCCATTGAGGGCCGCGAGGCAAGCCGCCACATCCTGGGCAAAGACGGTCGCAACGGCACCCAGCTGCACGACAGCCTGGACGTGAGCGACTGGGTGGAGCGCTCGCTGCGCAAGAGCGTCGACGACTTCCAGGCCCGGGCGCAGGCCGGCCTCTCCGTGCTGGCGTCGGTGGCGTCCACAGCCCCATTCGTGGGCTTGTTCGGCACCGTCTGGGGCATCTACCACGCCCTGCTGGGTATTGGCGCGGCCGGCCAGGTGAGCATCGACCAGGTGGCCGGCCCGATCGGCGAGGCGCTCATCATGACGGCGCTGGGTCTGGTCGTGGCCATTCCGGCGGTGCTGGGCTACAACGCGCTGCTGCGCGGCAACAAAGGCGTTCAGCACCAGCTCAACCGCTTCGCACACGATCTGCACGCCTACTTCGTCACCGGAGCCCGCGTGACGGCCGGGGGCGGGGGCAAGGTACTGCCCATGAAGAAAGCCTGAGGAGCACGCCACCATGGCCATCGGAACACAGGAAGACAGCGACACCATGCTGGGCGAGATCAACATGATCCCGTTCATCGACGTGATGCTGGTGCTGCTGATCATCTTCATCATCACCGTGCCCGTCATCAAACACGCGGTGAACGTGGACTTGCCGCAGGCGAGCAACGAGCGGGTGCTGGACAAGCCCGAGAACATCCGGCTCAGCGTGGATGCGGACGGTCGCTACTTCTGGAACGACCAGGCCGTCGACGACGTCGAGGTCGAACGTCGCCTGGCCTCGGCGGCGGCGCAGCAGCCGCAGCCGGAACTGCACATCCGCGGGGACAAGGCGGTGCGCTACGAGCGCGTGGCCATGGTCATGGCGGCGGCCCAGCGAGCCGGCGTGCGCAAGATCGGGTTCATCACCGAGCCCGCGAACTGACTTTTCTAGAGGAGCAGCGCAGCATGTCACCCGACGAATGCACCCTTCAGCAAAACAGCCGCCTGGGTAGCCAAGCCACCCCTGGCGGGGCATCGCCGCAGGCCGAGCCTGCCGTGAGCAGCCAGACCCTGCTGCGCGGGCAGAAGGCCGTGGCGATCGAACACAACGGCGAGGTCTACCGCCTGCAGCACACCCGGGCTGGCAAGCTCATTCTGACGAAATGAAGCGGTCCGCAGACCGCTGAACCCTTTCATCGTGGGGCGACCCGGCTGCGCGTCGCCGGTGTCGTTGTTGACCAGCCAGGGCGCCGCCGAGGCGCCGATAGCCAGGTCTTTTTTCCGGGAGCGCGGGCACACCCGGAAAATGCCCTTCAAAGACCGATGGCCGAGATGCCGGCGCGCGCAATCTGCGCGTCTTCGCTGGACTTCACGCCGCTGACCCCCACCGCACCAATGCACTGGCCGTCCTTCAACACGGGGACGCCCCCCTCCAGCAGGCCGGCCACGCCAGGAGCACTCAGGAACGACACACGTCCCTGGTTGATCACGTCCTCGTATACCTTGCTTTCCCGGCGCCCCAGCGCGGCGGTATGGGCCTTGGCCGGTGCAATGTGAGCGGAAATGGCGGGGGCTCCATCCAGGCGCTGGAGCCACAGCAGGTGGCCTCCGTCGTCCACAATGGCGATGGTGACAGCCCAGTTGTTCTGTAACGCCTCGGCCTCAGCCGCTGCGGCGATTTGCCTGACGTCGGCGATTTCGAGAACAGCTTTGTTTTTCATGAACTTTTTCCTTGTTGAAATGTCTTATTAACCGTCTGGCAGCTGCCATGCTGCTGCACAGGGAGCATAACCATACCCTGTGCAGGTAGGTTCTGCACCCCCCACCCAATTCGCCGTTGCCTGTGTCCTGGGACGGTGGCCAGTGGAGCAGAGCACCCTACAATGCGCCCACGCCACCGGTGAACCCATTCGGGGACACCTTTTTATTCGTTTCAGTTTCAGTCGTTGAAGGAGATCACCGCCATGACCGACCACGTCCACAACAGCGGCCGCTTTGGTCACGCCGTCTCGACGCCCGCATCCCGCAACCGGGTGATGCGCAACACCTACTGGCTGCTCGCCTTGTCCATGCTGCCCACGGTGCTGGGGGCCTGGATCGGTGTGCAGACCGGCATCACCGCCTCGCTGACGGGCGGCCTGGGCCTCATCGTCTTCCTGGGCGGCGCCTTCGGGTTCATGTTCGCGATCGAGAAGACCAAGAACTCGGCCGCGGGCGTACCCGTGCTGCTGGCCTTCACCTTCTTCATGGGCCTGATGCTGTCGCGCATGCTGGCCATGGTGCTGGGTTTCAGCAACGGCTCCAGCCTGGTGATGACCGCGTTCGGTGGCACAGCCGGCGTGTTCTTCGTCATGGCGAACCTGTCCACCGTGATCAAGCGCGATCTGTCGGGCATGGGCAAGTGGCTGTTCGTGGGCGCGCTGGCCATCATGGTGGGCGCGATCATCAATGTGTTCGTGGGCAGCACCGCGGGCATGGCCGCCATCGCCACGCTGGCCATCATCGTCTTCAGCATGTACCTGCTGTACGACCTCAAGCGCATCGTGGACGGCGGCGAAACGAACTACGTGACCGCCACCCTCGGCCTGTACCTGAGCCTGTTCAACATCTTCCAGAGCCTGCTGGCCCTTCTCGGCATTTTCGGCGGCGAGCGCGACTGATCACGCCTGCCGGGCTGAATGCCCGGTTTCCAAAGAAAAAGGACGCATGCGTCCTTTTTCTTTGTCTGTACGGTTCATCCTGGGCAATTTGTCTGCACGCCGGGTCAAGTTACCCGCTGCCAAGCCGACAACATGGGTATCCCGAGGTACCTGCTCATGCGACACCCCGCCCTCTCCCTCTGCCTGATTGGCACCGCCACGCTGTTGGCCGGTTGCGAAGCACTGGGCATTGAAACCGCCACCCAGGTATCAGCCAAAAAAGAGGCCGAGGCACGCGCCATCGGCAGCGCGTGCCGGCATGCGGTCCGCAGCATCGAAGACTGCTTCGGCAGCAACCCCAAGGCGGGCAAGGCCGCGGTGTTTGCCGGCTGGAAAGACATGGACCAGTACATGCGCGACAACGAAATTGTCGGCATGCCGTCCCCGCCCGGCGCTTCACGGTCCAGCCCTGCCGAGACGGTGGAGACGGGCCCTGTGCAAGACGCGGACGCGACCGACCGGAAATCCCGCCGCTCCTGATCGCACGCGCTCGCCGGCGCGCAGCGGTCAGTGCATGCGGGCAGCAGTTCAGGCCAGTTCGAACACCGCCATGCTCTCGACGTGGGCTGTGTGCGGGAACATGTTCACCACGCCCGCGGCGGTGCAGTGGTAGCCCGCGACATTGACCAGCAAACCGGCATCGCGCGCCAGCGTCGCCGGGTTGCAGCTCACATAGACGATGCGCCGGGGCGGTGCCCAGCCCTGCCGTCGCTCGGGCTGCTGGTGCAGGTCGGCCAGTGCCTTGGACAGTGCAAACGCACCTTCGCGGGGCGGGTCCACCAGCCACTTGTCGGCCGTGCCGTCGGCCACCAGCTGCTCGGGGGTCATCTCGAACAGGTTGCGCGCCACGAACGCCGTAGGTGCCAGCGGCTCCACGCGAGTGGCCTGGTTGCCCGCCAGGTTCTCACGCGAACGCGCCACCAGCAGTTCGCTGCCTTCGATGCCGACCACCTCACCTGCCGTGGTGGCGATGGGCAAGGTGAAATTGCCCAGTCCGCAGAACCAGTCGATCACGCGCTCATTCTTCCGTGCGTCCAGCAGCCGCAGGGCACGCGACACCAGCACCCGGTTGATGTGCGGGTTCACCTGCGTGAAGTCGGTGGGCTTGAAGGGCATGGTGATGCCGAAATCGGGCAAGCGATAAGAGAGCGTCGGGCCACCCTCGTCCATCAGCCTGACCGTGTCAGGGCCCTTCGCCTGCAACCACCACTGCACGCCGTGACGCGCGCCGAAGGCGCGCAGCCGGTCCAGGTCGGCAGTGGACAGGGGCTCCAGGTGCCGCAGCACCAAGGCCGTCACCTCGTCGCCGCACGCCAGCTCGATCTGCGGGCAGGTCTCGCGGGCCTCCATGCCGAAGATGAGTTCGCGCAAGGGCATCAGCAAGGCGCTGACATGGGGCGGCAGCACGGGGCAGACCTTCATGTCGGCCACATAGCGGCTCTTGCGCTCATGAAAGCCGATCAGCACCTCGCCTTTCTTGTGCACATAGCGCACCGAGAGGCGCGCGCGGTAGCGGTAGCCCCAGGCCGGACCCTCGATAGGCCGCAACAAAGTCTGCGCCTTCACCTTGCCCAGGTGCCAGAGGTTGTCTTCCAGCACCCGCTGTTTCACCGCGACCTGGGCCGTCTCGTGCAGGTGCTGCATCTTGCAGCCTCCGCAGGCACCGGCGTGCAGGCCGAAGTGGGGGCAGCCAGGACGCACCCGCTGGGACGATTCGCGGTGGATGGCGGTGACCACACCCGCCTCCCAGTTGTTCTTTTTGCGGTGCACATTGGTGCTGACCAGCTCGAACGGCAGGGCGCCTTCGATGAACACGACCTTGCCGTCGGGGCGGCGGGCGATGCCCTGGGCATCGATGTCGATAGACTCGACGGCCAGCCAGCCGTCGGGCAGGGCATCGGCAGGAGCAGGTGCGACGGCCTCAGGGTCGCGGGCGGTGGTCAGGAGGCTGTTTTCGTGGAGAAGGGGGGCAGTCATCCCCCGATTGTCTCAGGCCGATCAGCCGGTTGCAGACCGCGCGGCGCAAGCCAGCGCCCGGACGACCAGATCGTGATCGCCTGGCACCATGCGCCCGGGCTCAGCGCTTGGGCAGATGGATCAGCGGATCGACCGGCTTGCCCTGGCGGCGGACTTCGAAATGCAGCTTCACCCGATCGGTGTCGCTGCTGCCCATCTCGGCGATTCTCTGTCCCTGGCGAACCGACTGGTCCTCCCGAACCAGCAGCGCCTGGTTGTGCGCGTACGCCGTGAGATAGGTGTTGTTGTGTTTGAGGATGATGAGGTTGCCATACCCCCGCAGACCCGCGCCCGCGTAGACCACTCGACCATCGGCAGCGGCCACGACCGGGTCGCCCACGCGTCCGGCGATGGAAACACCCTTGTTCTTGGCCTCGTCAAAGGTGGCCACCACCGTGCCCTGGGCGGGCCACATGAACTGGATGTCGTCGGTGCCTGCTGGCTGGCTGGCGGGAGCCGGCGTTGGCGCGGTCGGTACAGGCGTCACAACCGGTGCGGTGGTGCCGGCAGGGCCCAGCGGACGTGCAGCCACGCCCGTGGACGTGACCGGTGAGCTCGATGCCGTGCCGGCACCGGGCGCCTTGCTGGCGGATGCAACAGTCGTGGACTCGGGCGGAACGACACGCAGAACCTGACCAACCTCCAGCAGATTGGGGTTGGTGATCGCATTCCATTCCTGAAGGTCGCGCCGCGAATGGCCATGGTCCAGCGCGATGCGAAACAGCGTATCGCCAGGCCGAACGGTGTAATAACCCGGCTTGCCGGCGTTCTCTGCACCGGGCAGGGTGCGCGGATCCACCCGGGCGGTGGACCTGTCCTCCACGGGGGCGGGCTGTGCCACGCGGCGTGTGGAACATCCGGCGGTGACGACCAAGGTGGCCACCACGGCCCAGGCCGCTGCGTTGCGCCAGCTGGAACGATGACCCATGGGCCCGTGATCGTGTGACGGATTCGGCAACTGATTCATCAAAACTCCCACCATGGACACGGGTCCCGATCTGACCCGGTCGTACAAAGAACACGCTCAAACCTCCCGAGGGCCGAACATCACGCAATACCCGATTTTAGAGGGACGAACATCACCGCTTCGAGCTCGCTACGGACAACACCCGTGCGGGTTTTGTCGATGACGATCAGACGCTGCTGGCCGGCGTCGCCGATGGCCGGTGCCACCAACCGCCCCCCGACGGCGAGTTGGTCAACCCATGCCGACGGCAGGCCCTCGCCCCCGGCGGCGGCGATGATGGCGGCATAAGGCGCCCCTCGCGGGAAGCCAGGCATGCCATCGCCGAACAGGAGGTGCAGGTTAGACAGCTGCATGCCGCGAAGGTTCTCGCGCGCGCGCTCGTGCAGGCTGCGCACCCGCTCCATGCTGTACACCTCGCGGGACAGATGGCTCAGCAGGGCCGCCTGGTAGCCACAGCCGGTGCCGATTTCAAGCACACGCCCCAGAGGCTGGTCCCGCCCCTGGCACAGCAACTCCAGCATGCGGGCCACCACGTTGGGCTTGGAGATGGTCTGTCCCATGCCGATGGGCAGGCTGGTGTCTTCGTAGGCCTGGTTGGCCAGCGCCGAATCGACAAAGCGGTGTCGCTCAACCGTGCGCAATGCCTGGAGCACCCCCGGGTCCTTCACCCCTTGCGCCTCCAGCTTGCGCACCATCGCCAGTCGCATCGCCTGGGAGGCCATGCCCACCCCCGTGGCCAGCGGCGCCGCACCGGGACGCGACACCGGGGCGCCCGGGCGTGGACGCGGCGGTTCGGGCTGGGTTGGCAACTTCGCTGGAAAGCTGGGGCGCGCACGCACCGCGCTCCCAGCGACGGGCGCAGGCCACCGCGGCTTCACGCGAGCGCCTTGCCGCCCGGGGCGGATTCTGCACGCCCGGCTAGAGCACCCTCGGGTGCAGGGCTTGACAGGCCCGCGGCCGTGGGCACCCAATAGGGCAGACGGTCATGGTCGGTCAGATCCACCTGCAGGGGCGTGATGGTCGCGTAGCCCTGCGCCGTGGCGTGGAAATCGGTGCCTTCGGCATCGTCCTTGGCTGCGCCGGCGCTGCCGATCCAGTACATCGTGTCGCCCCGGGGGTTGACCTGGGCGATCACCTGTTCGGCCGCGTGGCGCCGGCCCAGACGGGCCACCTTGAAGCCGCGGATCGCGTCGGCTGGCAGGTTGGGGATGTTCACATTCAGCAGCCAGGGCTCGCCGCGGTGCGCGGCCTCCGGCAGAGACGGCAGCAGCTGGGTCACGAGCTGGGCCGCTTTCTGCGCGGCCACATCCAGGTGCGCCCAGCCCTTCTCGGTCTGGGAGAACGCCACCGCCGGCACGCCAAACAGGTAACCCTCCATGGCCGCCCCCACCGTACCGGAATAGATGGTGTCGTCACCCATGTTGGCCCCGTTGTTGATGCCGGAAACGACGAGATCGGGCCGGTAGCCCAGCAGCCCGGTGAGCGCGATGTGCACACAGTCAGCTGGCGTGCCATTCACGTAGCGAAAGCCGTTGTACGCCCGGTGCACGTAGAGGGGCGAGTGCAGCGACAGCGCATTCGATTTGGCACTGTTGTTGTGCTCGGGCGCCACCACTTCCACCTCGACACCGGGAAGCACCCGCAAAGCCTCATAAAGGGCCACGATGCCGGGTGCCTGGTAGCCGTCGTCGTTCGAGATGAGGATTTTCATGGTCGAATTCTAGGTCTTTTGCCCTGCGTGACCGCCAGGCCGAGGGGCCGCAGGCAGCGCCGGTCCTGTCATGCCCAGCGAGGTCGCCACGGCGACGGCATGGCCGCTGCGGGACACCTCCTCAGAACAACGCGTGTCTATCATGGGCACTCCCTTTACACCCCCGAGCAAGGAATCCCCATGCAAGCCTGGTTGTGCGAGAACCCGGTGGGCGTTGACGCCCTGACTTGGCAGACGCTGCCCACCCCGCAGCCCAACGCCGGCGAAGTGCTGATCGAGATCCAGGCGGCGAGCCTGAACTTTCCCGATCTGCTCATCGTGCAGAACAAGTACCAGATGAAGCCTGCCCTGCCCTTTGTGCCGGGCTCCGAGTACGCCGGCGTGATCCAGGCTGTCGGCGAGGGCGTGACCCACCTGCGGGTGGGCCAGAGCGTGGCGTGCCTCAGTGGCACCGGCGGCTTTGCCACCCATACGCTCGCCCCGGCGGCGCTGTGCATGCCGCTGCCCGCCGGTTTCCCGCCCGTGGACGCGGCAGCCTTCATCATGATCTACGCCACCTCGTGGCATGCCTTGATGGACCGCGCCTCACTCAAGGCCGGCGAGACGGTGCTGGTGCTGGGCGCCGCTGGCGGCGTGGGCACGGCGGCGATCCAGATTGCCAAGGCGGCGGGTGCACGCGTCATCGCCGCTGCGTCGAGTGACGAAAAGTGTGAGCTGTGCCGCCAGCTGGGTGCCGACGCCACCATCAACTACAGCGTGCACACGCCCCGAGCGGGCCTGCGCGATGCCATCAAGGAACTCACCGATGGCAAAGGACCGGACGTGGTTTACGACCCGGTGGGCGGTGACTTCGCCGAACCCGCCTTCCGCTCCATCGCCTGGCGCGGGCGCTACCTGGTGGTGGGATTCGCCAGTGGCCCGATTCCCAGCCTGCCCCTGAACCTGACCCTGCTCAAGGGCGCCAGCATCGTGGGCGTGTTCTGGGGCGATTTCGCCCGGCGCGAACCCAGAGCGAATGCGCAGATGATGCAGACATTGGCCGACATGTACGGCAAGGGACTGATCAAGCCGGTGATCGACCAGACCTTGCCCATGAGCGCATTGCACCAAGCCTACGCCATCATGGGATCGCGCTCCGTCAAGGGCAAGCTGGTGATGGTGAACCCCTGAGCCTGCAGGGCCGCGTGTGCAGGCCCAGGCCGACCACTTGGCCGCCCGCCCGCACGCGTCAGGCCGCGCCGGAGGTCCGCATCGCCACCTGGGCCGACAGAAAGCCGTGCAACCAACTCTGGTCGATGGGTTTGTGCGCCAGCACGGTCTTGGGGGGCAAGCCGCCGCGTCGCGCGACTTCGGCGCCCTCCAGCGCCGTCAGGGCGACGAAGACCGTGTCGGCGAACAGTGCATTGGCCCGCAGCGTCCTCAACAGCTCAAACCCGTCCACGCCCGGCATGACCAGGTCGGACACCAGCACATCGGGCTTCAGACTGCTCATATCGATGAGCGCCTCCATGGCAGAGGTCATCACGGTACAGTCCACCGGCAAGCGCCATTTCGCCAGATACGCCTGCACCACGGCCAGCATGGCCGCGTCGTCGTCAACCACCAGCAGCTTCAAGCGACCCGTGGCAGCGGCATCGGCCGGAGGACGGATGGCATGCCGTTTCTGGTAGGCCAGCACCGACTGCATCGAAATTCGCCGGTGGCCGCCCTGGGTCTTCCAGGCACTCAACTCGTTGCGTTCAACCAGCGACTGAACCGTTCCCACCGACAGCCCCAGCAGCCGGGCGGCATAAAAGGTACCGCAGTAGTCGTCTTCGGTTGACGGTGGACGTGGAGAATCTTTCATGTGCATTGCTCGGGGAATGCCCGTCCACTGGCAGACGGCGAAAAAAAACCCCGCGTCATGGTTGACTGCGGGGTTTTGAAAGGGTTGGGGTGGCTGATGGGGCTCGAACCCACGACAACAGGAATCACAATCCTGGACTCTACCAACTGAGCTACAGCCACCG
>JAGXRS010000287.1 GCA_018335615.1 Hydrogenophaga sp.
CGGCAGGCGCAGGCCTGGGCGAGCGGCTGACGGCGGGCATCAGCCCGCCGGCGGCGCGATCCGCGTGGCGCCGGGCCAGGCCTGATCCGCACAGAGCGCGCCCACCACCGCCATGCACTGCCGCGCCACCGCCTGCGCGGCGGCGGGCAGGGGATGTGGGCCGAGTGGCACAGGGCCAGCACGCGGTCCAGCGGCGGCGAGGCCACGGGCGTGGCCTGCAGCAGGCCGGCGTCGATCTCGGCCTTCAGCGGCATCAGTGGCAGTTCCATGCCGGCCAGCAACGAGGTGCGCAGGATGCTGATGGAACTGCTGTCGGCCACCACCTGCGGCGGCGCCAAGCTGGCGCGCTGGGCCGCCGTCTCGATGATCGGGCGCACGCCGTGCGGCGGGGCTGGCGGGCTGAGCATCCAGAGACGGCCTGCAACTTCCTGCGCGCCTTCTACATCGCTGGCGCCATGGTTGGGCTTCATTGATGACACACCTAGTCCCGCGCTCTGATCGGCCTGCTGGCAACAAGCCGGGACCCGCGGAAAAGACGCGCGCAGCGGATCTCGCCGTGGCTGTGAAAGCTCGGGCGCTTTTTGAGTGGCCGTGCGCTGCCTTACCTGGCGGCGCACCATGGTGATGGACATTGACCGTTCTAGAATAATGATTAGTCAGTACTCGTGGCTTTGCTTGATGGCCGCCGGCCAAGGGCAGGCACAAGGAGCCACCTTGCATCCAAAATCGCCCGGACAAGTCCGGGGTTTCACCTTGCTGGAAATCGTGCTGGTGCTGCTGACCCTGGCCGTGCTGGTGACACTGTCGGTGCCGATCTACAGCGGCTATGCGCAGCGCGCCCAACTGGCACAACTGCTGGTGCAGATCGACCAGATTTCTACGGCCGTGCAGATAGAAGACGCCACCGGGGTCAAGAACCTGCATCGTGAAGCGCAGCCGGGCAGGTCACCGCCGCGTCTTGGGGTGGTGCCTGACGCGTCCTTCAGCGAGCCAGGCGGAATTCGCCTGCTGTTGATCCAGGCTCCGGCCGGCTTTTTTGCTTCCTCGCCCAGGGAGCCCCGTTATGGCCTGATCGCCGATCTGACCGGCGCCGCGGATGTCGCCCGCCTCGCCCAGTTGCGCCAGGCGCTGCCCTTTGAGTCGGCCGACAAGATATGGATTGCCGATCACCAGCTGGCATTCCCGCTCGTGGCCCGTGCCGCCGAAGGCGCGCTTCCGCCACCACCACCGCCGCCCCCACCGCCGCCTCCCGTAACGAGCTGGGAGGGAGCAGGCGTGCCGGGCCGCAAGAATACTTGGACGGCCCAGGCCACTCTCTCGGTATACGGCACGGATGGCAAGCCCCTCACCGACGTGAGTGCCGGCATGCGCATCAAGGTCACCCTTTATGTGACCACCTGGGACGGCCGGCAGATAGAGCGCTCCTGGACGGACCTCGGCAACCTCAATGCGGGCAGGACCTCGTTCAATATCGACGGGCTCTCCGCCCCGAGCGGCAAGGGCGAGGTTGTGACCAGTTGTCTCCTGGAAGTGACGGGCATCGTCTATTACTGGCCCAAGGATCCTGCCATCAAGTGGGACGGCACGCGGGCGTCCATCCAGATACCGAAGCCGTTGTAAACCCCGTCTGCAACCAATGGAAAAAACGCCCTCACCTTCTGCCGCTCCTCCAACGGTCGAGCCTGCCGGAAACGAGCCCGATTGGGGCTTGCTGGTTGCGCGCGCGCAGCAGGAAGAGCAAGCCCGTCAGCCAGCAGGCGGGGAGCCTGCACAGGCGCCGGGGCGGATGTTGCGGCCGGGCGTGCTGGCGGCCATGGCATCTCTGCTGCTGGTGGCCAGTGCCTTGTTCGCGTGGCGGGGGCTGGGAACGCCGGACGGCCCGAGCCCGGCCGACCGGGACCAGGGGCGCCGTGCCTTGCTGGCCCTGATCGACAGTTCCCTGGCAGAGCACTTGCGCACGCGGGGTGAATATCCCGAGAAGCTTGAAGAGGTTCTGCCGCTACAGGTCGACGTCGTGTACAGGCGCACGGAGGGCGGCTACGAACTGTCGGTGCGTCTGAGCGACGGGACCCTCCTGACCGGAAAAAAGCCATGACCCCTGAACTTCAACTGGAGCCCGGGCAGACTGCCAACGCTTCTGCCTGGCTGGGCCGCGCGTTGAGGCGCCTCAAGCCGGAGGACGACGGTTTGCCGGACTTGCCCGATCAGCTGGAGGCCGCCTGGGACGCCGCGGCCGCTTACTGCGGCATGAGCACATGGCAACTGTGCGAGGCGATTGCGCGCCAGTACGGCCTGCCGACGGTGCCCCTGCCAGCCACACTGTCTGCCGAGGCCGTGGCGTGGATGCGCTCGCCGGTGGTCATCGAGGCGGGCGCGGTGCTGGTGCGTCATGCCGAAGGCTACCTCGTGGCGGCGGTGGCCCAACCGGTCGAGCCCGAGGTGATGCAGCGCCTGCGTTTCGTGAGCGGCATGCCGGTTCAGCTCGTGCTGGCCCCGCCGGCCGATCTCCGGCTGTTGCGCGAGAGCGCGGCGATCCATGAGCGCGCCTCCCGCCGTGTCTCGGTCAGCGCGGCCGTCGATGAAGTCGCTCACGAGGATGGCCGGGGCGCGCCGGTGCACATGTCCGAAACAGACCGCGGGGTATTCCACATCGAAGACCGCGAAACGGACAACGCAGTGGTGCGTCTGTGCAACCTCATGCTGCGCGAGGCGATCCTGTATGGCGCCAGTGACATCCACTTACAGCCCATGGGCGGTGATGGCGTGGTGCGTTTGCGGATCGACGGCCTGCTGCGCATTCAGGGCCGGGGCCCGGCCTCGGTCATGCGGCGGGTGATCAACCGTTTCAAGGCGGTCGCGGGCATGGACCCGACCGGGCACATGCGCCCGCAAGACGGTCACGCGCGCGTGGTGTCAGCGACCCAGGCCCTGGACATGCGAGTCTCTTCACTGCCCGTGGTGGGCGGCGAAAAAATGGTGCTCCGCCTGCTGGGCGGGCACAGTGTGCTGCACCTTGACGACCTGGATCTTCCGGAGGTCGAGCGCCAGCAGGTCCGCAACCTGATCAACGCCAGCATGGGCGTGGTGCTGGTGGCCGGCCCGACCGGCTCCGGCAAGACCACCACGCTCTACAGCCTGCTCGCCGAAAAGGATGCGGTTGAAACCAATATCGTCACGGTGGAAGACCCGGTGGAGATCCGCATGCCCCGACTGGCGCAGACAGAAGTCAACTCAAAATCCGGGTTGGACTTCGCCAATGCGCTTCGCTCGGTGGTGCGGCAGGACCCCGACATCATCCTGATTGGTGAGGTGCGCGACCGGGAAACCGCCGCCATCGCCATGCAGGCCGCCATCACCGGGCATCTCGTTTTCGCTTCGATCCACGCCAACGACGCTGTGAGCGTGCTGCCGCGGCTCACGGAGCTCGGCGTGAGCCCCGACCTGGCCGGCGAAGCGGTGCGAGGCATCCTGTCGCAGCGCCTTCTGCGCGCCGTCTGCCGCGCCTGTGCGCAACCGGCGCAAGCGCCCTGGACACCGGCCGAAGCCTGGCTGCTGGCTCACGCAGGACTGAAGGCCAGTCTGCGCGCGGTGGGTTGTGCTGTTTGCGCAGGCACCGGCTACAAGGGGCGACGCAGCATCTTGCAGGTCCTGACCAACACGCCTGCGGTGGCGCGTCTTCTGGACCATGGCGCGCCCCTGAGCCAGGTGCGCGAACTCGCGCGTCAGGAAGGCATGCGCTTCCTCTCGGAAAGCGCACTGGACCGCGTGCAGCGCGGCCAGACCACGGTGCAGGAAGTGCTGCGCGTGATGGGAACGGACTTCTGGCGCGAAATCGGGGTGGTGACGGGGCGCACACCGCCAGTGGAGCTGATCGACCCTCCCAAGCTTGTGCGCGATGATGAAGGACGCGGGGGCGTTTTGGTGATCGCCAAGACCGAACGGTGGCGCGAGAAGCTATCGGGCTGGCTGCGTGAGCTGAAATGGCGTGTGGTCACCGCGTCCAATGAGGGCGAGGTGCTGCAGGCCATGATGCATGACGCCGACTTTTCGCTGGTGATCCTCGATCTGGAGACTGTGGACCCGGAGCGGGCCCGGGCGCTATTTTCGATGCGACAGATGCTGGCAGGCGCGGTCGTGCCCATGTTGGTGTTCGAAGACAGTGGTCCCCCGGGTCTCGCGCAGGAGCTTGGCCAGGGGCCCTATGTGATGCTGGCCCTGCGCCCCGCCGGTGTCGGGGATTTGCGCCCGCAGATCGACCGTGCACTGGCGATGTGAGTGGCGTCGGGTCCAGGGGCTCAAACCTGTCCGACGGCGCGGATGTGTTCGGGCACCGGACACGGCGGGTCCATGCAGGACCGCGGCAGCCCTGTCATGGCACGCCGATGTCACGATCTCGCTGAACCTCAGCGACCGTGTGGTCGATGTGGCGGGTGACGGGTTCGACTGTGCGTTACGCGTCGGCGAGATGCCCGATTCCTCGCTGGTCGGTGTTCGCATGGCCGACAACCGCCGGCCGTGCGTGGTCTCGCCGGCCTATCTGCAGCGCCACGGCGCGCCGCAGCACCCGACCGACCCGGCCCAATTCGCCTGCCTGACCCTGTCCAGCGACGCATCGCAAACCCGCAGCCAGGCGTTTCAAGTCGGCGGGGATGTCATCCATCTCCAACCCGGCGGCCCGCTGGATTGCTCTGACGGCCAGGTGCTGCACGACTGGTGCCTGGACGGCTACAGCATCGCCAAGCGCAGCACCTGGGAGGTGGAGTCCGACATTGCCGCGGGCCGGCTGGTGACGGTGCTCGATGACTACGCCGCCCCGCCCAACGGCATCTACGCACTGTGTCCGCAGTGCAAGCACCTGGCGCTGCGGGTGCGGCTGTGGATCGACGTCCCCAAGCACCACCACGGGCAGGCGGATGACTGGCGGCAGGCGCAGGCCTGGGCCACCTGATCGCCTAATGACCGTGCGTCAGCCCGCCGGCGGCGCGATCCGCGTGGCGCCGGGCCAGGCCTGATCCGCACAGAGCGCGCCCACCACCGCCATGCACTGCCGCGCCACCGCCTGCGCGGCGGCGGGTAGGGGAATGTGGGCCGAGTGGCACAGGGCCAGCACACGGTCCAGCGGCGGCGAGGCCACGGGCGTGGCCTGCAGCAGGCCGGCGTCGATCTCGGTCTTCAGCGGCATCAGCGGCAGCAGCGTCTGCCCCAGCCCGGCCAGCAGCGAGGTGCGCAGGATGCTGATGGAGCTGATGTCGGCCACCACCTGGGGCGGCGCGAGGCCGGCGCGCTGGGCGGCGGCCTCGATGAGCGGGCGCACACCGTGCGGCTGGGCCGGCAGGATGAGCGGCTGTGCCAGCGCCTGCTTCAGCGTCACCCGCGCGGGGCGCCGGCCCGTGGCGGCCGGCAGGCCGATCAGGTACAGCCGCTCGCGCAACAGGGGCGTCCAGCTGAATTCGGACAGCGTGCCATCGTCGAACAGCACGGCCAGGTGGATCTGCCCGGCGCGCAGCTGCGGGACGAGGTTGCCGGTGAGTTCTTCGGTCAGCTCCAGCTGCACCTGGGGCAGCGCCTGGCGCACCGCGCGCAGCAGGGGCAGGGCCAGTGCGTTGGACACGCTGTGCGGAATGCCGAACACCACCTTGCCACTGGGCTCGCCGCTGGCGCTGCGGGCGCTCTGCACCGCTTCGTCGGTCTGCCGCAGGATGGACACCGCGTGCGGATAGAAGCGCTGCCCGGCGTCGGTGAGCGCCACACCGCGGCGCGAGCGGTGGAAGAGGTCGGCACCCAGCTCCGCCTCCAGCTGCGCCATCTGGTGGCTCAGCGCCGACTGCGCCACGAACACGCGCTCGGCCGCGCGCGAGAAGCTGCCGCTGTCGGCAATGGCGAGGAAGTACTTGAGTTGGCGCAGTTCCATGGGGTGGGCGGGGAAAGAGCGAGGCTGAGGAGCACAGGAGCACAGGAGCACAGGAGCACAGGAGCACAGGAGCACAGGAGCACAGG
>JAGXRS010000288.1 GCA_018335615.1 Hydrogenophaga sp.
CAGCGGTCGTCGAGCCGGTTCGGCGACCGCCGCGCCTGGGACTGGCGCTGGGCGGCGGTGCAGCCCGCGGATTCGCCCATGTGGGGGTGATTCAGGTGCTGGAGCAGAACGGTATCCGCCCCGATCTGGTCGTGGGTACCTCGGCAGGCAGCTTGGTGGCGGCTCTGTATGCCAGCGGCAAAGGAGCCACCGAACTGGAACGTGCGGCGTTGAGCATGGAGGAGGCCGCCCTCACCGACTGGTCGCTGCCCATCATGGGGCGCGGCATGTTGCGCGGCGAAGCTCTGGCCCGTTACGTGCGACAGGCGGTCGATGGCCGGGTCATCGAGAACATGAGTCTTCCGCTGGGCATCCTGGCCACGGATCTCGCCACCGGGCAGGGCGTGCTGTTCCGCCGTGGCGATGCCGCCCAGGCCGTTCGCGCTTCCAGCGCCGTGCCAGGTGTGTTCACGCCGGTGAGCATTGCCGGTCGTGACTATGTGGACGGCGGACTGGTGGCGCCGGTGCCGGTGAGCCAGGCACGCGCGATGGGTGCCGAGGTGGTGTTGGCGGTGGACATTTCCAGCGATCCGCAGGGCAACGCCACCAGCGGTGTGCTGGGTTTGCTGCTGCAGACCACGGCCATCATGGGTCAGAGCATCAACCGCCACGAGTTGGCGGGTGCGGATCTGGTGCTCCGGCCCAGTCTCACGGGCGTCGGCAGCGCAGATTTCACGTCCCGCCAGCGGTCTATCGAGGCCGGCCGTGTGGCCATGATCGCCGCCTTGCCCCGGCTGCGCGCGGAAATGGCCCGTTTGCGGCCGATGTGAGACGCCGGGTTGTTCGCGACGGGCGCGCTGACCGGAGCGGCCAGCCATAAAAAAAGCCCCCGCTTTGCAGCGAGGGCTTAAGGGGTCCGATGAAACCGAATTTCGAAAAGGACCCGAGGAGACAACCAGGAAAAAAACAGTCTTGTGAACCAAGCGCCGTCTTTTCGAGACAGCTGTATCGTGCCGCAGTTCGCGACCCGCTGCGTCTACAGTCGGCAAGCGGGTGCAACAGCGGCGCGAACGGTTGTCGAATCAACGCTTTTTGGAGGCGGTCTTGGAGGCGTTCACAGCGGTGGTGGTCACCGAGTTGAAGTTCGCCTCTGCCATTTCGGTGGCTTGCTTGACAGCCTTCTGAACCGACTCCATGGCGTTGTTGGCGGCCGACACGGCGCTTTTCATCACGGCCACGGCGGTTTCGGAACCGGCGGGGGCGTTTTTAGCAGCGTTGTCGACGACGCTCATGAATTTCTTCTGTGCATCGGTGGCCTGGGCTTCAGCGGCCTTGCTGAACTCGGCAGTGGTGCCGGAGGCGATGTCGTACAAGTGGCGGCTATAAGCCACGGTTTTTTCGGCCAGGGGTTGCATCAGGCTGGCCTGCAGCGTCAGCAGTTCCTGGGCGTCTTTGACGCTCAGCAGGGCCTGGGTGCTGTTGGCGGTTTCGGACAGGGCAGCTTTCGTGGCCTGCACGTTCAACTCGACCAGCTTTTCCACGCCTTCGAAGGCTTTCTGGGTCAGGCCGAACAGGGTTTCGATGTTGGCTTTCTGGGCGGCAACGATTTGTTCTGCGGTCAACATATTCAGGACTCCTAAACTTTGCAAATAAGGTTTAGTTGAAGGCTGCTGGAACGCCGCGCTGTCTGGACGCTGTTGTTCTTGTTCGCTTTGCTGCACTGCAACATGATCCCGATTATAGTGACTGCCCGGTGGCGCGCAAGTGCTTTTTTGTTGCATTGCAACAATCTGCGTGGCGCTTCTGAAAAGTCGACTGCGACGGCTGTGGGCTGGCCCGCGCCCACAATATGGCCTCATTCCAAAACCTCGCTGTGCACGCTTTCTACGCCGACCATTTCGTGCTGCCCCTGCCCAGCGGGCACCGTTTTCCCATGGCCAAGTACGCGCGGCTGCGCGAACGCTTGGCCCATGAGCTGCCGATGGTGCAGCTGCATGAGGCGCTGGCCGCGACCGACGGCGAGCTGGCGCTGGTGCACACCCCGGACTACGTGGCGGCGATTGCGCAGGGCACACTGACGGCGGCGGCACAGCGCGAAATCGGTTTTCCCTGGAGCCCGGCGATGGCCGAGCGAGCCCGCCGTTCCGTGGGCGCCACCGTGCAGGCCTGCCGCCTGGCGCTGGGCGGCGCCGGGTTGGCCGCCAACCTGGCCGGGGGCACGCACCATGCCTATGCCGACAAGGGCAGCGGCTTCTGTGTCTTCAACGATGCGGCAGTGGCCGCACGTCTCATGCAGGCCGAGCATGCCCGCCGACACCGCGCCCGGGGCCCGTTGCAGGTGGCGATCGTTGACCTGGACGTGCACCAGGGCAATGGCACGGCGCGCATTTTTGTCCGCGACCCGTCGGTGTTCACCCTGTCCCTGCACGGCGCCAAGAATTTCCCGTTTCGCAAGGAACCGGGTGACCTCGATGTGGAACTGCCCGACGGTTGTGACGATGACGCTTACCTGGAGGCGCTGCAGCGCGCGCTGGATGAGCTGGATCAGCGCTTCGAGCCGGGGCTGGTCATTTTTCTCGCCGGTGCCGACCCGCACGAGGGAGACCGCCTGGGACGGTTGAAAATCAGCTTCGACGGTCTGGAAGCGCGCGACCGACGCGTCATGGACTGGGCCTGGCAGCGCCGCGTGCCGCTGGCCTTTGCCATGGCCGGTGGCTATGGCACCGACATGGAGACGACGGTGCAGGTGCAGATGAACACCTACCGCGTGGCGCTGGACTACCACGCGCGCTGGGCGGCGCTGGCACCGGGCAAGCCGCGCGCGGCGGTGACAGTTGCGTGATGAGGGCCGAGGCAGAATCGGCCGCCATGAACGCATCCGCCCGCCCAAAGGCCCTGCCCCGTGACCACTACCGCGTGTTCCGCTCCATTGGCACGCGCTGGATGGACAACGACGTCTACGGCCACGTCAACAACGTCGTGTACTACAGCTGGTTCGACACCGCGGTGAACGCCTGGCTGATCGAGCAGGGCGCGCTGGACATCCATGCGGGCGGCGTGATTGGCCTGGTCATCGAAACCCAGTGCAACTACTTCGCACCCCTGGCGTTCCCGCAGACGGTGCAGGCGGGCTTGCGCGTGGCGCACCTGGGCAGCTCCAGCGTGCGTTACGAGGTGGGGCTGTTTGCCGAAGGCCAGGCGCATGCGGCTGCGTGCGGTCATTTCGTGCACGTCTACGTGGACCGCGAAACCCGCCGGCCCGTGCCGCTGCCCGAGCGCCTCAAGCACACGCTGCAAGGCCTCCTGTGAGCAGCTTCAGCAGACACTGCGCCGGCTCGCCATAATTGACGTAAACGTAAACGTCAGCCACAGGAGACACCCATGAGCCAGAACCCGCCAACCCCCACCGACACGCCCGCACCCCAGATCGACGCTGCTAGCGTGGACGCGGCCATCACCAGCCGCCTCTCGGCCCGTGCTTTCCTGCCGCAGCCGGTGCCGCGCGCCACGCTGGAGCACATTCTGCAGGTGGCCAGCCGCGCACCCTCGGGCACCAACACCCAGCCCTGGAAGGTCTACGTGCTGCAAGGCCAAAGCCGTGACGCCCTGGTGGACAAGGTCTGTTCGGCCCACGACGCCCTGCGCGCCGACCCGTCGCTGGCCGCCCAGTACCGCGAGGCATACGACTACTACCCCGAACAATGGGTCAGCCCCTACATCGACCGCCGCCGCGAAAACGGCTGGAGCCTGTACGGCCTGCTGGGCATCACCAAGGGCGACAAGGACAAGATGCACGCCCAGCACCAGCGCAACTACCGCTTCTTCGACGCCCCGGTGGGCCTCATGTTCACGCTCGACAAGGTGATGGGCCGGGGCTCACTGGTGGACTACGGCATGTTCCTGCAGAACATCATGGTGGCCGCGCGCGGGCACGGTCTGCATACATGTCCGCAGGCCGCGTGGAACGGTTTCGCCAAGATCATCCTGCCCCACATCGGCGCGGGCGACAACGAAATGCTGGTCTGCGGCATGGCGCTGGGCTTCGCCGACCCGGCCGACAAGGTCAACGGTTTCATCACGCCGCGCGAGCCGGTCGCCAGCTTCACCCAATGGCTGGAATAATCGGCCGCTTTCCATTCCATTCAAAGGACACGACATGATCACCACCCCCAGCGGCCTGCAGTACGAAGACACCGTGGTCGGCAACGGCGAGGAAGCCCAGGCCGGTCGCCCGGTGCAGGTGCACTACACGGGCTGGCTTTACAACGACGGCGTGCAGGGTGCGAAGTTCGACTCCAGCAAGGACCGCGGCCAGCCCTTCGAATTTCCGTTGGGTGCCGGCCACGTTATCAAGGGCTGGGACGAAGGCGTGCAGGGCATGAAGGTGGGTGGCACGCGCCGCCTGGTCATCCCCGCCGCACTGGGCTATGGCGCCCGCGGCGCCGGTGGCGTGATTCCGCCGAACGCCACGCTGCTGTTTGAAGTGGACCTGCTGGCGGTCTGATCCCCCTGCGCCGCTTCGCGGCTTCCCCCCAGGGGGACAACACCTGCGGCCCGGCAGAGCCGGTTCCGCGGTGTGCTGCGCAACTCCCCTTCGCGCTTCCGAAGCCTGCCATGAATCAACGCCCATCTATCCTGATCGCCCGTGCCGTGTTCCCGGACGTGGTCGACAAACTGCAGCAGCACTTCGAGGTCGAAACCACGCCAGCCGGTGTGGTGTGGTCGCCGGCGGAGCTGGTGCAGCGGCTGCAGGGCAAGGCCGGTGTGCTCACCACGGGTGGTGAGCGCATCGACGCGGCCTTGCTGGCCGCGTGCCCGCAACTGAAGATCGTCGCCAACCTGGCGGTGGGGTACAACAACTTTGACCTGCCGGCCATGACCGCGGCCGGTGTGCTGGGCACCAACGCGCCCGACGTGCTGACCGAGACCACGGCCGATTTCGGCTTTGCGCTGCTCATGGCCACCGCGCGGCGCGTCACCGAGAGCGAGCGTTTCCTGCGCGCCGGGCAGTGGAAAGAATGGTCGCTGGACCTGTTTGCCGGCGCCGAGGTGCATGGCAGCACGCTGGGCATTCTCGGCATGGGGCGCATCGGGCAGGCCATTGCGCGCCGTGCCGCCCACGGCTTCGGCATGCCGGTGATCTACCACAACCGCTCAAAGCTCTCGCCCGAGCGGGAAGCCGCGTGCAAAGCCACGTATGTGGACAAGGCCGAGCTGCTCCAGCGCGCCGATCACCTGCTGCTGGTGCTGCCGTACAGCGCGGCTTCGCACCACGCCATTGGGGCGGCCGAGCTGGCGCAGATGAAGCCCACCGCCACGCTGATCAACATTGCGCGCGGCGGCATCGTGGACGACGCCGCACTCGCCGCGGCGCTGCGCGAGCGTCGCATCGCGGCCGCCGGCCTTGACGTGTTCGAAGGTGAGCCCAGCGTGCACCCCGATCTGCTCACCGTGCCCAATGTGGTGCTCACGCCCCACATCGCCAGCGCCACGCTGGCCACCCGCAGCGCCATGGCCCACCTGGCGGCCGACAACCTCATCGGCTTTCTGGTCGAGGGGCGCCCCGTCACGCCCCTGAACCCCGTCGTGCTGGCCGGATGAGCCTGGATGGGCTTCTCTGGGCGCTGCTCCTGCTGGTGGCGCTCAATGTGGCGCTGGTGGCCTGGTTGGTGCTCAGGCGTCCGCCGCTCGAAGTGGACGAATTGGCTGCCCGGCAGCAGCAGCTGGGCCTGATCCAGCAGCAGATCGTGCAGATGGGCCAGCAGATCGCCCAGCGCGTCGAGCGGGTGGAAGGCGAGTTGCGCCGCGACATCTTGGAGAACGGTCGCAGCGCGCGTCAGGAAAGCCTGCAGACGCTGGCCAGTTTTCAGGATGCGCTGTCGCGCCAGGCGGCAGAGGCCACGCGCACGCAGAACGCCCAGCTCGACGCTTTCGCCCAGCAGCTGGTGCTGCTGCGCGGCACCCTGGGTGACACGCTCACGCGCCAGCTGCAGGACATGGGCGAGGGCAATGCCCGGCGCCTGGCCGAGATCCGCACCACGCTGGACGCCCAGCTGGCCCAGCTGCAGCAGAGCAACGCGGCCAAGCTTGACGAGATGCGGGCCACGGTGGACGAGAAACTGCAGAGCACCCTGCAGGCCCGCCTGGGCGAGAGCTTCAGGCAGGTGGCCGACCGCCTGGAGCAGGTGCACAAAGGCCTGGGTGAAATGCAGACGCTGGCGCAGGGCGTGGGCGACCTCAAGCACCTGCTCACCAACGTGAAAACCCGCGGCATGTTCGGCGAGGCCCAGCTCGGCGCGCTGCTGGAGCAGGTGTTCGCCCCCGACCAGTACGCCATCCAGATGGCCACGCGACCCGACAGCCGCCATGCGGTGGATTTCGCGATCCGCCTGCCGGGGCGGGGCGATGACGGCGCACCCTGTTGGCTGCCCATTGATGCCAAGTTTCCCAACGAAGACTACGAGCGCCTGCTCGATGCGCAGCAACGCGCCGACGCGGAAGGCGCCGAGGCCGCGGCGCGCGGGCTGGAGCAGCGCATCCGCCTGGAGGCGCGCTCCATGGCCGAGAAATACCTGCAGCCGCCGCACACCACCGATTTCGCCATCCTGTTCCTGCCCACCGAAGGCCTGTACGCCGAGGTGCTGCGCCGCCCCGGGCTGATGGAAGTGCTGCAGCGCGATTACCGTGTCACGCTGGCCGGCCCCACCACGCTCATGGCCATGCTCAATTCGCTGCAGATGGGCTTTCGCACGCTGGCGCTGGAGCGGCGCAGCAGCGAGGTGTGGCAGGTGCTGGGCGCGGTGAAAACCGAGTTCGGCAAGTTCGGCGACGTGCTGGCCCGCGTGAAGAGCCAGACGCAGACCGTGCTCAACACGCTCGACGCGGCCGAGGTGCGCAGCCGGGCGATGGGCCGGGCCTTGAAGTCGGTGGAAGGACTGCCGCCCGATCAGGCCAGCCAGCTGCTGCCGCCCACCGACGCGAGCGACGAACGCTGAAACGCCCCGCCGGGTCGACCGCCATCGCCCGGGCGTATCGCCGCCATGCTCGGCCGCCGTATTGCCGTCCACTACACTTACGGCCCATGGCGCAACACACCACACACGATCCCAATGCACCGGCCATGAGCATGGCCGCGCGGTCGGCGTTCATCCTGATACCGCTGTCTGCCTTGCTGCTGGTCCTCTGGACGGCCCTGTCGGTCCCCTTGCCGGCCAGTATCCAGACGTCCTGGGTGCCGGCGCTGGGCGTCAATCTGGACTTCCATATCGACGGCCTGTCGCTGCTGATGCTGTTCATGATCACCGGTGTCGGCACGGCGGTGTTCGTTTACGCCGGGGGCTATCTGGAAGGTCATCCTCAGCAGAACCGGCTCTACATCCTGCTGACCTTGTTCATGATCGCCATGATCGGCTGCGTCACCGCAGACAACCTGATCGTGCTGTTCCTGTTCTGGGAAATGACCAGTCTGGTGTCGTTCCTGCTGGTTGGCTTCAACCACGAGGACGCCAGCAGCCGCAAATCGGCCCAGCAGGCGCTGGTGGTCACTGGCTCCGGCGGCCTGGCGCTGCTGGCAGGCGCGATTCTGCTCGGCCAGGTAATGGACACCTATTCCATCCAGGCGATCATTGCCCAGCTGCCGCAGACCGAGCGCACGGCGGCGCTGACCACCGCGCTGCTGCTGATTCTGCTGGGTGCGTTCACCAAGAGCGCCCAGTTCCCGTTCCATTTCTGGCTACCCAATGCCATGTCGGCGCCCACGCCGGTGTCCGCCTACCTGCACTCGGCGACCATGGTCAAGCTCGGCGTCTATCTGGTGGCACGGCTGGACCCGGGTTTCGGCGACTGGCCGCTGTGGCAATCGTTGCTGCAGATCGTGGGTTCGATCACGGCCGCCTGGGGCATGCTGCTGGCGCTGCGCGAGCGCGACCTGAAGCGGATCCTGGCGTGGTCCACGGTCGCCACCCTGGGCACGCTGGTCATGCTGGTGGGCATGGATGGCCGCGGCGCGACGGTGGCCGTCGGCGCGCTGCTGCTGGCACACGCCCTGTACAAGGCGCCGCTGTTCTTCGTGGCCGGCAATGTGGACCATGGCACCGGCACCCGGCTGATTGATCGGCTCGGCAACCTGCGCCATGCCATGCCCTGGACCGCCGCCGCCGCGATGCTCGCCG
>JAGXRS010000289.1 GCA_018335615.1 Hydrogenophaga sp.
CAGCGCGTACCAGATGGAGCGCAGGTAGGCGTCGATGTAGAGCGTCTTGAACAGCGGCGCGCCCTCACCCGCCCGGAAGATGGACAGGTAGTTCTCGTACTTGAGCTTGAGCACCCCGGTGTCGGGGTCCCACAGCGGCTTGAACGGGTGGATGTCGCTGCCCATGTCCACGAAGCTGATGTACAGCAGGATCAGGAAGGGCAGGAAGAAAAAGACCAGCAGCCAGGCGTACGGCACGCCGATGACGAACCGCTTGCCGGGAACCGGAAGAGAGGAAGAAGACACGTCCTGCTCCTTAACGAAAAAAGGTGGCCGAGAAGGGACTAGAACTCAGGATGCGGTGGAACCGGCTCTGCCGGGACACTCGCATCGCCCCCCTCTGGGGGGTGACGCGCAGCGGCGCGGGGGGAGCCTTCTGTCAGTCCCGGAGCACCACAGCATCCCGGTCATCCCACCAGAAGAACACGTCGTCCTCCCAGGTGATGTCCAGCAGCTCGTGCCGCGATCCGTTGGGCTCGGTGATCTTGACCTTGTGGCCCTGCGGCGTGACGACGATGAAGGTGTTGTAGGAGCCGAAGTACGCGATTTCCTTGACCCGGCCGGTGAACAGGTTGGCGAGCACGCCCGCCGGCTGCTGCTTGCCGATGCTGATCTTCTCGGGCCGCACGGCCACCGAGACCGGCATGTCCAGCGTGCCGCTGATGCCGTGGCCCACCTGCACGCGGCCGATGGACGTGTCCACCGCGCAGTGGTCGGGCTCGTCCACCACCAGCTTGCCGTCGAACAGGTTCACGTTGCCGATGAAGTCGGCCACGAACCGGTTCGCCGGGTACTCGTAGATCTGCTTGGGCGTGCCCACCTGCAGCACGCGGCCCTTGCTCATGATGGCGATGCGGCTGGCCATGGTCATGGCCTCTTCCTGGTCGTGCGTGACCATCACCACGGTCACGCCCACCTTCTCGATGATGTTGACCAGCTCGAACTGCGTCTGCTCGCGCAGCTTCTTGTCGAGTGCGCCGAGCGGTTCGTCCAGCAGCAGCAGCTTGGGCCGCTTGGCCAGGCTGCGGGCCAGCGCCACGCGCTGCTGCTGCCCGCCCGAGAGCTGGTGCGGCTTGCGCTGGGCATACGGCGTGAGCTGCACCAGGGCCAGCATCTCGTCGGTGCGCTGGCGGACCTCGGCCTTGGGCAGACCCTCGCGCTTCAGGCCAAAAGCCACGTTCTCCCAGATGTTCAGGTGCGGGAACAGCGCGTAGCTCTGGAACATCATGTTCACCGGCCGCTCGTAGGGCGGCATGGCCGCCACGTTCTGGCCCCCCAGCAAGATGCGCCCCGAGGTGGGCTTCTCGAAGCCGGCCAGCATGCGCAGCAGGGTGGACTTGCCACAGCCCGAACTGCCCAGCAGCGCAAAGATCTCGCCCTTGCCGATGGAGAGCGACACCTCGTCGACAGCCAGCGCTTCGTCAAAGCGCTTGACCAGCTTTTCGGTGACCAGGAAACCGTCGTTGTCAGCCATGGGAAGGTCCCGTGCGGGTTGGATGGATCGTCAGACCAAGAAAAAGGGCTGTTGCGCCTGACAGACGAACAGCCCCTTGCCTGCTACAGGCGCCGGCTTTACCGGCCGCGCTTGAAGGTGTTGTAGGTGGCGTTGAGCACGCTGCTGATCTCGGTGGAGAAGCCACCCGTGGGGATCAGGCGCGCCGTGTCTTCATCGCTCAGGAAGATGGTCTTGTTGTCCTTGACCTCGTCCTTGATCATCGGCAGCGCGGCCTTGTTGCCGGTGGGGTAGTTCATTTCGTTGGCCATGGCGGCACCGTTTTCGGCGCGCAGGAAGAAGTCGATGAAGGCGTGCGCGTTGTTCACGCGCTTGGCGTCTTTCGGGATCGCCATGGTGTCGATGAACACCAGACCGCCGCCCGTGGGCAACAGGGGCACGATCTCGTCCTTGCCACCGGTTTCCTTCACGCGGTCGGCGGCGATGTTGATGTCGCCCGACCAGCCCACGAAGGCGCAGCCCTTGCCACCGGCGATGTCGTCGATCATGGTGCTGGAGAACAGGCGGATGTCCTTGCGCACCTTGGCCAGCATCTCGCCGGCGGCCTTGAAGTCTTCCGGGTTCTCGCTGTAGGCCGGCTTGCCCACGTAGTGCAGGGCCACCGGCAGGATCTCGCTCGGCGAATCCAGGTAGATGATGCCGCACGAGCGCAGCTTGCTCGAGTACTCGGGGTTGAACACCAGGTCCCAGGCGTTCTCGGGCATGGGCATGCCGCCCAGCGCCCGCTCGACCTTCTGCTTGTTGATGCCCACGGTCGTGAAGCCCCAGCCCCAGGGCACGAAGTGCTTGTTCTCGGGGTCCACGCCGGCGATCTTCTCCATGAACTCGGGGTCCAGGTTGGCGTAGTTGGGGATCTTGCTGCGGTCGATCGGCTGGTACAGGCCGCCCTCGATCTGCTTCTTGCCGAAGCCGGCGGTGGGCACCACGATGTCGTAACCGGAATTGCCAGCCACCAGCTTGGCATGCAGGGCCTCGTTGTTCTCGAAGGTGTCGTAGTTCACCTTGATGCCGAACTCCTTCTCGAAGTCGGCAATCATGTTCTCGGTGATGTAGTCGGGCCAGTTGTAGATGTTCAGGACCTTCTCATCGTCCAGCACCGGGCCGGCAGCCGCCGCGGGTGCCGCGGCCGGCGCAGGCGCGGCGGGTGCTGCCACGGGCTCCTCTTTCTTGCCGCAGGCGGCCAGCAACACAGCCGAAATGGCCAGAACCAGAACTTGCTTCTTCATGGTGAACAACACTCCTGAAAAGTGGATGAGACCGGTCAAACCGGGAATCCGGCGGGGCCGCCGCGTGCCGATGAGGCAAGCAATTAGCAGACCACCTCCGTCCCCAGAATGGGGCATGGAACCGGAAAAGCCCACATTCTATTCATGCCAGCTGGCCATCGGCCCGCAGGTCATCGAGCGTGGCGTCGAGGCAGCGGCGGATGAGATCCATCATTTCGTCGATCTGCGCACGGGTCATCACCAGCGGCGGCGCGATGATCATGCGGTCGCCCACGGCGCGCATGATCAGGCCGTTGCGGAAGCAGTGGCCGCGGCAGATCATGCCCACGGCCAGGTCGGCGTCGAACATCTGCCGCGTCGCCTTGTTCTTCACCAGCACCAGCCCGGCCACCAGGCCGCAGGTCTCGGCTTCCATCACCAGCGGGTGCTCGTTGAGTTCGGCAAAGCGCTCGGCCAGGTAGGGGCCGGTGTCGTCGCGCACGCGCTCCACCAGCTGCTCGCGCTCCATCAGCTCGATGTTGGCCAGCGCCACCGCGCAGGCCACCGGGTGCCCGCTGTAGGTGTAGCCGTGGTTGAACTCGCCGCCCTGCTCGATCAGCACTTTCGCCACGCGCCCACCCACCATCACGCCGCCCAGCGGGATGTAGCCACTGGTCACGCCCTTGGCAAAGGTCACCAGATCGGGCCGGTAACCGAACTTCTCGTAAGCGAACCAGTGGCCCAGGCGGCCAAAGGCGCAGATCACCTCGTCGGAAATCAGCAGAATGCCGTACTGGTCGACGATGCGCTGGATCTCGGGCCAGTAGGTCTCGGGCGGAATGATCACGCCGCCGGCGCCCTGCACCGGCTCGGCGATGAAAGCCGCCACCTTCTCCGGGCCGATCGCCAGGATCTCGGCCTCCAGCCAGCCGGCCGCGCGCCGGCCGAAGTCGGCCCGGCTCTCGCCCGGGCGCGCGTTCTCCAGAAAGTAGGGCTGCTCGATGTGCGTGATGTTCGGAATCGGCAGGTCGCCCTGCGCGTGCATGCCGCTCATGCCGCCCAGCGACGCGCCGGCCATGGTGGAGCCGTGGTACGCGTTCTGCCGGCTGATGATCACCTTGCGCTGCGGCTGGCCCAGCAGGTCCCAGTAGCGGCGCACCATGCGCACATTGGTGTCGTTGCTCTCGCTGCCGCTGCTGCTGAAGAACACGTGCTCGAAACCCCAGCCCGCCACCTTCGGCGCCAGCGACGCCAGCTTGGTCGCCAGCTGCACGGCCGGCACGTTGGTGGTGTTGAAGAAGCTGTTGTAGAAGGGCAGCGTCATCATCTGCTGGTAGGCCGCGTCGGCCAGTTCCTTGCGCCCGTAACCCGCGTTGACGCACCACAGCCCGCTCATGGCGTCCAGGATCTTCTGGCCTTCCGAGTCCCACACATAAATGTTCTCGGCCCGCGTGATCACCCGCGCACCCTTGCCCGCCAGCCCCTCGTGGTCGGTGAACGGGTGCAGGAAATGCGCGCTGTCCAGCGCCTGGATGGCCTTGGTGTCGTGCGCCTCGGCACGGCGGACCAGGGCGGGCGGAGCGATCAGGGATGAGGTGTTCACAGGCAGTCTCCGAAAGAAGGGAAGATGGCAAGAGCGCCGCAAAAGCCAGCGCGCTCTCCGAAGCGCGTGCATTCAGCCAGGATGCGGTGGAACCGGCTTCGCCGGGCCACTCGCATCGCCCCCTTGGGGGGTGACGCGAAGCGGCGCGGGGGGTTACACATGGAGTAGCAAGTGCTCCCGCTCCCAAGGCGAGATCACCTTCATGAACTCGTCGAACTCGAGTTCCTTGATCTCGGTGTAGATCGTGATGAATTCCTTGCCCAGGATGTCGTGCAGGTCGGTCTCGCGGCGCAGCCAGTCCAGCGCCTCGCCCAATGAGCGCGGCAGCGAGTACGGCGCCAGGTAGGCGTCGCCCTTCATCTCGGGCTTGGGCTTGATCTTGTTCTTCATACCCAGATAGCCGCAGGCCAGCGTCATGGCCATGGCCACGTACGGGTTGGCGTCGGCACCGATCACGCGGTTCTCCACCCGGCGCGCGGCGGGGCTGGAAATCGGCGAGCGGATACCCACCGTGCGGTTGTCGTGACCCCACTCGATGTTGATCGGCGCGGCGGTGTGGCGCGACAGCCGCCGGTAGCTGTTCACATAGGGCGCCACCAGCACCATGGCCGCGGGAATGTAGCGCTGCAGGCCGCCGATGTAGTGGTAGAAGGCCTCGGAGGCCGAGCCGTCGGGGTTGCTGAAGATGTTCTTGCCGGTGACCTTGTCCACGATGCTCTGGTGCACGTGCATGGCGCTGCCGGGCTCGCCGGCGATCGGCTTGGCCATGAAGGTGGCGTACATGTCGTGGCGCAGCGCGGCTTCGCGCACCGTGCGCTTGAAGAAGAACACCTCGTCGGCCAGGCCCAGCGGGTGGGCGTGGAAGAAGTTGATCTCCATCTGCCCGGCGCCCACCTCGTGGATCAGCGTGTCCACGTTGAGCTGCATCTTGTCGCAGTAGTCGTAGATCTCTTCGAACAGCGGGTCGAACTCGTTCACCGCGTCGATGCTGTAGGCCTGGCGCGAGGTCTCGGCCCGGCCGCTGCGGCCGATCGGCGGCTTCAGCAGCGTGTTCGGGTCGGTGTTGCGGGCCGTCAGGTAGAACTCCAGCTCGGGTGCCACCACCGGGTCCCATCCCTCGGCGTCGTACAGGTCGCAGATCTTGCGCAGCACGCTGCGCGGGGCAAACGGCACCAGCTTGCCGTGGTGGTCGAAGCAGTCGTGGATCACCTGCGCCGTGGGGTCGGTGGCCCAGGGCACGATGCGCACCGTGGTCGGGTCGGGGCGCAGCTGCATGTCGCGGTCGGTCGGGTCGATCACGTCGTAGTAGGGTCCGCTCTCGGGGAATTCGCCCGTCACGCCCATGCCCACGATGGCCTGGGGCAGGCGCATGCCGCGGTCTTCGGTGAATTTGCCGCGCGGCAGGATCTTGCCGCGCGCCACGCCGGTCAGGTCGGGCACGAGGCATTCCACCTCGGTGACGCGGCGCTCGTTGAGCCAGTTTTCGAGGTCGTTGAAGGTGGTGACTTTGGGCGTAGCGCTCATGGGCCGGTGTCCTTGCTGGGTTGTTGTGTTGCCGGGTCGGAAAAAGAGAAATCAGGCGCCACTGCTGGCGCGGCTGCGGTTCAGGTCGGCTGCCTGCAGGCGCAGGCTGTGGCGCGAGCGGCAGGCGCGGCCAAAAGCCTCGAAAATCGCCGCGTAGAACGGGTTCTCGGTGCAGCGCCACTCGGGGTGCCACTGCACCGCATAGGCGAAGGTGTGTGCGCCCTTCACGCCAAAGGCCTCCACCAGACCGTCGGGCGCGTGGGCCAGCGGCTCCAGCCCGCTGGCCAGCCGGTTGATGCCCTGGCCGTGCAGCGAATTCACCATCGCCTGCGGGCTGCCGGCCCAGGTCTCGAACACGCTGCCCGGCGCGAGTGCGATGGGGTGGCGTGGTGCGTACTGCTCGTCAAACGGTGCCGTCTTGGGTTCGCGGTGGTCGGCCAGGCCGGGCACTTCGTGCACCCGCTGGTGCAGCGTACCACCCAGCGCCACGTTGATCTCCTGGAAGCCGCGGCAAACGCCCAGCAGCGGCACGCCCTCGTGCACGCAGGCCTTCACCAGCGCCAGGGTGAGCAGGTCGCGCTCGGCGTCCAGCGGCAGGCTGGCGTCGGCCACTTCTTCCTGAAAGTGCGAGGGATGCACGTTGGAAGGTGAGCCGGTGAGCATCACGCCGTCCACCAGCGCCAGCAGTTCGCTGATCTGCCCGGTGTCGGCCAACGGGAACATCACCGGCTGGGCCTGCGCGCCCAGCTTCACGGCGCGGGCGTACTTGTCGCCCAGCACCAGAAAGGGCATCTGGTGGCCGTGGTCGCCCATGAGCCGGTGGTCAGCGGGCAGCCAGACCATGCACGGGGTGGTATTCATGGCGTCTCCATTGATGAGAGGTGATTCTGACGGGGAAATTGGATCACAATCAGAGCCAGTTAATGCCACCTGATGGTGCCACTTTTTCATGCTGTCCGAATTCCTGCTCAGTGAAATGACCCGCCTGGGCGCGCAAGATGTCCTGCCGCTGCACCGCCAGCTGTATGAGGCGCTGCGCCGCGCCATGCTCGACGGCATGCTCGGCCCCGGCGAGCGACTGGCGTCCAGCCGCGATCTGGCGCACGACCTGAACCTCTCGCGCAACACGGTGGTGGCCGCCATCAACCAGCTCACGGTCGAGGGCTACCTCAGCAGCCGAGTGGGCAGCGGCACCTTTGTGAGCGACCACGTGCCGCGCGCCCTGCCCGGCCAGTCGCACCGCCGCACGCCCGGCCCGCTGGTGCCCGGGCAGAGCGCCGGCGGCGAACTCTCGGTGCGCGGGCGGGCGCTGTCCAGCCGCTTCTGCGCCGCCGAACTGGAGGTGCAGCCCTTCACGCCGGGCATCGTCGACTTCAGCGCCTTCCCGCTGCTGCTCTGGCAGCGCCTGCAGAACAAGCACTGGCGCATGACCTACCCGGACATGCTCGACTACAACGACTCCGGCGGCTACGCACCGCTGCGCCGCGCCGTGGCCGACTACCTGCGCGTGTTCCGCAGCGTGCAGCTCGACGCCGACCAGGTGATCATCACCACCGGCACACAGCAGTCGCTGGAACTCTGCGCCCGCCTGCTGGCCGACCACGGCGACACGGTGTGGGTGGAAGACCCGGCCTACTGGGGCGCGGCCAAGGCCTTCATGGCCACCGGGCTGGAGATGCACCCGGTGCCAGTGGACGAGGAAGGCATCGCGCCCGGCCCGGCCGACGACCAGCATCCGCCCAGACTGATCTACCTCACGCCCTCTCACCAGTACCCCACCGGCGCCGTCATGAGCCTGCCGCGGCGCCACCAGCTGCTGGCCACCGCGCGCGCCCACGGCGCCTGGGTGCTGGAAGACGACTACGACAGCGAATACCGTTTCAGCGGCCCGCCCATCTCCAGCCTGGAAGGCCTGGACACCGACGGCCGCGTGCTCTACATGGGCACCTTTTCCAAGGTGCTCTACCCCGGCATCAAGCTGGGCTATCTGGTGGTGCCCAAGGCGCTCGCCGCCGCCTTCAAGCAGGCGCATTACGACCTCAACCGTCCCGGCCAGATGCCGCTGCAGGCGGCGCTGGCCGAGTTCATCGAGATGGGCCACTTCAGCAGCACGCTGCGCCGCGCGCGCCAGATCTATGGCGAGCGCCGCCAGTGCCTGCTGGAGGTGCTGAAACCGGTGCTGGAGCCGGTGCCCGGGAACGCGCCCGACGACGGCCCTTTCATCAGCGGCGCCGAGCAGGGCCTGCACCTGTGCCTGCGGCTACCGGCGCGGGTGGACGACCGCGCGCTGGCGCAGAAGCTGGCGCGCCACGGCCTCACCGTGCGACCGCTCTCGGCCTACTGCCTGGCGCGCACCGACCTGCGCGGGCTGGTCATCGGCTACGGCTATGCGCCGCTGGCCGACATCCAGCGCTGCGGCCTGCTGCTGGCCGCGGCGGTGCGACACGCCCTGCGCGGCGGCGCGGACGGAGAGCCGCCGCCGGCCTGACGGGCCCAAAGGGCGCGCCGCGCCGGCGCACCTTGCAGGGCCAGATGTTCCGCCCGGCTCAGCGCTTGGCATCCATTTCCCGCAGCCAGGTCTTCATCTCGGCGATCTCGCGCTGCTGCGCCTCGATCACCTCCTGCGCCAGCTTGCGAACACGGGGGTCCTTGCCGTGCTGCAGCGCCACCTGGGCCATGTCGATGGCGCCCTGGTGGTGCGGAATCATGCCGGCCAGGAAATCGCGGTCGGCGTCGCCGCTGAAGGTGATCGCCATGTCGCGGTGCATCTTCTCGTTCACCGCCTGATAGGCCCGGGTCGATGCATTCGCCGACGCCGCCGCGGCCGGCGCTGCTGCACCATGGCCCATGTGGCCGCCACCGTGCGGCATGGCCTGGGCGTGGGCCGACGCCAGGCCCAGCGTCAGCGAGGCGGCGGCAAAGCCGAGCATGGCAGCGCGGCGCAGGGCCACCGGACGGACAGCAGAAAACGGATGGGTCATGGAGAACTCCGGAAATGATGGGATTGAGAACGGTGACCGATGATGGACCGGCACCACCCCGCAAAGTTGCCGGTTCCGGGCCCTCTGCGCCTTCAACGCAACGGTCTTTGATCTGGCGCAACACGGTGCGGGCGCCGCACTAGGCGCACGCCGCCGGATGCGTCATCTGTTGCCCCAGCTCAACCCAGCGCGTCGCGCAGCCGGTACCAGAGCATGCCCAGCGCCAGGCTGGGCGTGCGCAGCAGCGTGCCACCGGGGAAGGTGCGGTGTTTCAGACGCGTGAACAGGTCGAAGCGACCCGCCTGCCCGGCCACCGCCCCGGCCACCAGCTGCCCGGCCAGGCCGGTGAGCGCCACGCCGTGGCCGCTGAAACCCTGCAGGTAGTACAGGTTGTCGCCCAGGCGGCCAAAGTCGGGGGCGCGGTTCATGCTGATGTCCACGAAGCCACCCCACACGTAAGGCACCGCCGCACCCCGCAGGTCGGGAAACACCTGCGCCATGCGCCGGGCCATCACGCCCTTGAGATCCGGCGGCGTCCTGGTGGTGTAGCTCACGCGGCCGCCGAAGAGGAGACGGCGCTCGGCGCTGAAGCGGAAGTAGTCCAGCACGAAGTTGTTGTCGCACACCGCCGCGTTGCCCGGAATCAGCCGCTCGCACAGGGCCGGCGCCAGCGGATCGGTGCCGATGATGTAGGTGCCCACCGGCATGATGCGCGGCGTGATCTCGGGCGCCACGGCCGGGCCGAACTCGGGCAAGGTGCAGTTGCCCGCCAGCACGCCAAAACGCGCCCGCACCTGCCCCTGCGCGGTGCGCGCCACCAGCGTGGCACCGCGCTGCAGACCGGTCACCGGCGAGTGCTCGAAGACCTGCACCCCCGCCGCACGGGCCGCGCGCGCCAGGCCCAGCGCGTACTTCAGCGGGTGCAGGTGGCCCGAGCGCTGTTCGTGGAACGCGGCCACGTAGCGCGGACTGTCGATGAAGCGCGCCACATCTACCCCCTCGGCCCAGGTGCAGGGCACGCCGCGCCGGCTGTGATCGTCGCATTCGGCGCGCAGCGCGCGCGCCTTGCGGGGCGAATCGGCCACGTAGGTGTAGCCGGCCTGCCAGTCGCAGTCGATGCCGTGCTCAGCGATGCGTTGCCCGATCAGGTCCACCGCCTGCAGCGACAGATCCCAGGCGCGCTGCGCATCGGCGGCACCCAGCTGCTGCTCGAACGGCCCCTGCCCGCTCGCGTAACCCACGATGGCCTGGCCACCGTTGCGCCCGCTGGCGCCGCTGCCGATGCGGTCGGCCTCCAGCAGCGCCACGCTCAGCCCCTTCTGGGCCAGCTCCAGCGCGGCGCTCAGCCCCGCGAAGCCACCGCCCACCACCACCACATCGGCCTGCACCGTGCCCTGCAACGGCGGCGCCTCGGGCGGGCGGGTCACGCTGGCCTCGTAGTAGCTCTGCTGGTTGAGCTGGGTGTCCGAATCCAGCAGCGAACGCCGCCACATGCTCAGACTCCCGCGGCGGGCAGGCGCCCCTGCCGGCGCGCCACCTGACCGCTCAGGTAGGTCCACACGAAGGTGGCGGCGGCGTTGCTGGTCAGCTCCGCGTGGTCGTAGGCGGGCGCCACCTCCACGCAGTCCATGCCGACCCAGTTCAGGACGGACAGCTCTTCCACGAACGTGAGCACCTGGGAACTCGTCAGACCGCCGGGCTCGGGCGTGCCGGTGCCCGGCGCAAACGCCGGGTCGAGCACGTCGATGTCCAGCGTCAGGTAGCAGGGTCGCTCGCCGATGCGCGAACGGATCGCTTCAATGGCGGGCTGCAGGCCGGCGCCGTCGAGCCCACGCAGCGCGCGTGCGGTGAAGATCTGCCCGCCCTGGTCGGCCACGTACTCGCGCGCGGCGCGCTCGCCGCTGGAGCGGATGCCGATCTGCACCGTGTGCGGCGCGCTGATCAGCCCTTCCTGTATGGCTTCATAGGTCCAGGTGCCGTGGCCCGAAGGCTCGCCGAAGTGGTCTGTCCAGGTGTCGCAGTGCGCATCGAAGTGCACACAGGCCAGCGCCTCGCCGTGGCGCTCGCGCGCCGCGCGCAGCAGCGCCAGCGTCACCGAGTGGTCGCCACCCAGGAACACGCAGTGGTGCCGCGCCATGAGCGCCGCCGCCTGCGCCTGGATGTGCCGGCGCACCTCGGGCAAGGGCGAGGCATTGGGCAGGCGCATGTCGAGCGCGTCGCCCAGGTGCGCCAGCGGCGACACGTCGAAATGCGGGTGGATGCCGTCGCACAGCATCTGGCTGGCGCTGCGGATGGCCTGCGGGCCAAAGCGCGCGCCGGGCCGGTTGGTCACCACGCCATCGAAGGGCACGCCCGCGATGGCGAAGGGCTGGTCCGCCAGCGGCTCGGCGGCGAGAAAACGGTTGGTGTTGCTGGCATAGGCGAACTGTCCGATGGCCATGGCGGAGACCTCTGCAGGTGACAAAAAAAACGGCGCGCTGCGCGCGCCCGGATTGGACCCAAACCATAGCTTCAGAACAGGTCATCAACAGGTCCAATTGCTTGGACTGTCTCCCATCCATCTGTTTGCCGACCCGTTTCAGCCCCGCTGAAAGCAGTGTTTTCGGTTTTTGAAGTTCGCCTTTGTTATCTCTCTATAGCTTTAATACAAATTAGTAGCAGTAGTAGAGGGCGCGATTTTTTGTGCACAACCGGGTTTTTTGCCACGCTGACAAGGACTTGCTGTGCGCACATCCTTGTGCAAAGTGCCCTGTTGGCGGCGTACCGGAAAGGGGATAACAAACGAGATACCCACAATGCTGTGGATAACCTAATGGTTGTTTGAAAGTTATCCCCAGCTTTGTTCCGTAGGTGGCTTCGGCTTCATCAGGCAAAAAAAATGGGCTCCTTCGGAGCCCATCTGCATCAACGGCCGGGTGGTTCACCCGGCTGATCGCTTCGTCACTTGTAGAACACCTCGACCTGGCCTTTGAGCTTGAGCAGCAGCGGGCGGCCCTTGCGGTCCAGCGTCTTGCCGGCGGGCACCTTGATCCAGCCTTCGCTGAGGCAGTACTCCTCCACGTCGAAGCGTTCCTGGCCGTTGAGGCGGATGCCGATGTCGTGTTCGAACACGGCGGCCACATGGTGCGGGCTGCGCGGGTCGATGGACAGGTGATCGGGCAGGGCTGGGCGCTCGGCGGGCGCGGGCGTTGGGATGGCGGTGGCGTCGTTCATCGGGTCTCGGTCTTCAAGGGTTCAAAAGCCTGCATTTTGCGGCAGGCGGCGGTGGCACAAGGCGCTGAACCGTGTTCAGCCGCCCAGCCCGGCAAACACGTTCTGCACGTCTTCGTTGTCGTCCAGCGCAGCCAGGAAGGCTTCCACCTCGGCCAGTTGCTCGGCGCTCAGGCTGGCCGGGTCGATAGGGTTCTTCGGGCGGTAGCCCAGATGCGCCGAAAGCACGGCAAAGCCCTGCGCCGGCAGCGCGCGGCTCACCAGGTCGAGTTCGGTGGGCTCGGTGTAGAACACGGTGGCGCCGCCGTCCTCGCCCGGCTCCAGGTCTTGCGCGCCGGCTTCGATGGCGGCCAGCTCGGGATCGACACCGGGGCGGCTGGCCTCGGCTTCGATGATGCCCACATGGTCGAAGTCCCAGGCCACCGAGCCCGAGGTGCCCAGCTGGCCCTTGCGGAACAGCACGCGCATTTCCGACGCCGCGCGGTTCACGTTGTCGGTCAGGCACTCCACCATCACCGGCACGCGGTGCGGTGCAAAGCCTTCGTAGACCACATGGTCGAAGTGCACGGCTTCACCGGTGAGCCCGGCGCCTTTCTTGATGGCGCGGTCCAGCGTGTCCTTGGGCATGGACACCTTGCGCGCCTGTTCCACCACCAGCCGCAGGCGGGCGTTGGCCGCCGGGTCGGCGCCGTGGCGGGCGGCGATCATGATGTCCTTGGCCAGTTTGCCGAACAGCCGGCCTTTGGCGTTGGCGGCCAGGTCTTTGTGTTTTGCTTTCCACTGCGCGCCCATGGCGGTGTTCCTTTGTGTGGCGCTCGGGCCGTTGTGTGTGGGAGAAAAAAGGGTGCCCAGTTTAGGACACCGGCCCGGGCGGGTTCACAGCGCGCGC
>JAGXRS010000290.1 GCA_018335615.1 Hydrogenophaga sp.
GCCAGGGCGTCCTGCACCACGTCGGGGGTGAGGGCGGTGTAGGGGTGTGAGCGGGAGGGGTCGGTGGCGGGCGCGGCGGCGTTGTGGGGGTCCATGGGGCGATTGTCCTCCCAGCCCCGTGCCAGAATCGGCGCATGACCCGTTCCCGACCCGCCACCGCGCCCAAGGCGCCCCACGGCCAGCCCGGCGCTGCTTCGAAAGCCGCCAAGACCCTGGAAGAACAGCTGCCCGAGCTGCGGCCAGGCCAGTCTGTCGAACTCCTGAAAGAACTGCACATCCTCACCCGCGAGGGCAAGCTCAACCAGGACACGCGGCGCAAGCTCAAGCAGGTGTACCACCTGGTGCGCTTCATCGAGCCACTGCTGGACGAGGTGCTGGCCGCCCGAGGTGACGTGACGCTCGCCGACCATGGTGCCGGCAAGAGCTACCTGGGCTTCATCCTCTACGACCTGTTCTTCAAGGAACGGCCCGTGGGGCGTGTGTTCGGCGTGGAAGCGCGCACCGAGCTGGTGGACAAATCGCGTGAGTTGGCCGCCCGGCTGGGTTTCACGCGCATGGACTTCCTGGCCACCACGGTGCAGCAGGCGCTGACGCACCCCGGCCTGCCGCCGCAGATCGACGTGGTCACAGCGCTGCACGCCTGCGACACCGCCACCGACGACGCGATTGCCTTCGGCCTGGCCAAGCAGGCCCGCTTCATGGTGCTGGTGCCCTGTTGCCAGGCCGAGGTGGCCGGCGTGATGCGGCAGAACAAGGCGCTGTCGCTCTCGCGCTCGCCGCTGGCCGAGCTGTGGCGCCACCCGCTGCACACGCGCGAATTCGGCAGCCAGATCACCAACGTGCTGCGCTGCCTGCAACTCGAAGCGCATGGCTACAGCGTGACGGTCACCGAACTGGTGGGTTGGGAGCATTCGATGAAGAACGAACTCATCCTCGCCCGTAGAATGGACCGCGATCGGGCTGCCAGCCAGGCCCGTTCCCGTGAACGTCTGCAGCAGGTGCTGCAAGAGCTGAACCTGCAGGCGCTCACGGAACGCTTCGCGGCCTGACCGTCGTCAGGCCTTTCAACGGACCCGCTTCCCGCGCGTCACCGCTGGCCCTGCCAGCGCCGCAGCGGCGCATTCGTGGCGGCATGGCGCCTTGCACCTGCCGCCGTTCCCCGGTGTTCAATTCAGCGTCCGCTGATGCCGGTCGGCCTGGTGGTCTTGGGGGTGTTGCGCATCTCCGGGGACACCGCTCAGGCCCCCACCCAGGAGACACAGTCCATGGTCATCGCCGATTTCAACTTTTTGCTCCAGACCATGGCCTGGCCGCTGGTGCTGCTGCTCGCCTGGTTTCTGGGCGAACGCCTGCACGAGCGCTGGCACATCCCGCGCGTCACGAGCTACGTGGCGGTGGGCCTCCTGGGTGGGCTGGTCAACCTGCCCGGCCTCACCGGCGACGTGCCGGGCCTGCCCTTCCTGGCCAACGTGGCACTCTCGCTGGTGCTGTTCGAACTGGGCTACCGCATCAACCTGCGCTGGTTCCGCAACAACCCCTGGGTGCTGGTGCTGGGGGTGGTGGAATCCATCGTCACCTTTGCGGCCATTTACTGGGTCAGTGGCTGGTTCAACCTGCCGGAAGACCTGCGGCTCATCATCGCGGCCTTGTCGATATCGGCCTCGCCAGCGGGCATCGTGCGCGTGGCCAACGAACTGCGCAGCGCCGGCCAGGTGACCGAGCGCGTGCTGCACCTGTGCGCCATCAACTGCATGCTGTCGGTGCTGGCGCTCAAGCTGGTGGTGGGCTACTGGTACCTCAACACCTCGGGCGATCTGGTGATGGCCGCTTTCGGCAGCATCCACGTGGTGGCCACCTCGGTGGCCGTGGGCGCGCTGCTCGGGGTGGCGGTGCCCTGGCTGCTGCGCCAGCGCGGCACGCACGAACGCGGGGTGACGGTGGTGTTTTCGCTCGCCGTGCTGCTGCTCACCACCATGGCCTATGGCCTGAAGCTCTCGCCCTTGCTGGCCGCGCTCACCTTCGGGATCGTGGCGCGCGAGCGCCGCGTGCACCTGACCAACGCGCAGCGCGATTTCGGCACCGCCGGCGACCTGCTCTCGGTGTTCCTGTTCGTCTACATCGCCTCGCTGCTGGACCGGGCCGACGTGGTCACCGGCATGCTGATTGGCCTGGTGCTCATCGCCGTGCGCACGCTGGCCAAGGTGGGCTGCAACCTGGCCGCCGCACGGCTCTCGGGCATCAGCGAACGCAAAGGTCTGCTCACCGGTCTGGCGCTCACGCCGATGTCGGCTTTTGCCATCCTGCTGCTGGAGCAGACCCGGCTGTACGGCTTTGCGCCCGCGGTGCAGGTGCTGTCCATCATGGCCGGCATGATGCTGCTGCAGGAACTGCTGGGGCCGGTGGTGACGCAGCGCGCCCTGATGGCGGCCCATGAAACCCATGTGACCAAGGAGTAAGCGATGCCACTGGAAACCTTCAAATCCTCCCAGTCGCTCACCATGGGCGTGGAGCTGGAACTGCAGCTGGTCAACTCCTACGACCTGGACCTGTCCAGCAGCGCCAACGACCTGCTCGACCTGCTCAAGCGCAAGCCCTTCCCCGGCGTGGTCACGCCCGAGATGACGCAGAGCATGATCGAGATCGCCACCGATATCCAGACCGAGCACGGCCCGCTGCTGGCGCAGTTGCGCGACATCCGCGACACGCTGGTGAGCGCCGGCGACCGCCTCAACATCGAGATTGCCGGTGGCGGCACCCACCCGTTTCAGCGCTGGTTCGAGCAGCGCATTTTTTCCAAGCCGCGTTTCCAGGAACTGTCGGGCCTGTACGGCTACCTGGCCAAGCAGTTCACCGTGTTCGGCCAGCATGTGCACATCGGTTGCGCCAGCCCGGACGAGGCGCTGTTCCTGCTGCATTCGCTGAACCGCTATGTGCCGCACTTCATCGCGCTCTCGGCCTCGTCGCCGTTCTCGCAGGGCGTGGACACGCTGTTCGACTCGGCGCGGCTGAACTCGGTGTTCGCCTTTCCGCTGAGCGGGCGCGCGCCCTTCATGCTCAGCTGGGAACAGTTCGCCAACGTGTACTTCACCAAGATGGAGTCCACCGGCGTGGTGAAGTCCATGAAGGACTTCTACTGGGACATCCGGCCCAAGCCCGAGTACGGCACCATCGAGCTGCGCGTGTGCGACACGCCGTTGACGGTGGAGCGCGCTGCCGGCCTGGCCTGCTACCTGCAGGCGCTGTGCCGCCACCTGCTGGAGCGCAGCGAAGCGCCGCCCGAGGAAGACGACTACCTCGTCTACACCTACAACCGTTTCCAGGCCTGCCGCTTCGGGCTGGACGGCATGATGGTCAACCCCAAGACGCGCGAGCAGATCAGCATCCGCGAAGACATCCTGGCCACGTTGCGCCACCTGGGGCCGCACGCGGACGCGCTGAACTCGCACGCGGCACTGGACGAGATCGAGCGCACCGCCGCCCGCGATGGCAACCACGCCAGCTTCCTGCGCAAGCAGTTCAAGGCCAGTGGCAGCGTGCAGAGTGTGGTGCGCGCTAGCGTGGACGCGCTGCGCAGCGGTCCCCTGGCGTGACCCGGTTGGGAACTGGCGGGGAAAAGCCGTCCAGTTCCGGTTTTGTCAGGCATCTTCTGACAAGGGGAATGGCCAATGGCTGACTTAACCTTTTGAAACGGGTTGCATACAGTTGACACATCGGTTCTCCGCCGCGGCGAACCCCCCTCTTTGTTCCCAGGATGTGTCATGAAAACCAGCGCCAGCCGCCTCAACCCCTTCGTCCTCATGCTGGACCCTGAGGCGGTCCTCAACGCCATTGAAGGCAGTGCCGACCTGCGCGGCCTGCGCCACCGCATCTGCCGCCCCCTGGACAAGCCGCTGATTCCCAAGCTGTACGACACGGTGCGCGCTTTCGACGCCCTGATCGAAGCCGAAGACTTCATGGACAGCGGCGCCGAGTTCTACACCGACGCGCAGCCCGCCATGCGCGCGGTGCACTGAAGCCACTGCAAGGCCGCCGGATCTGCGGCCGGGGAGCCATGCGTTGCCTCAGAAGATCCGTCACTTGGCAAACCGTTTGCGCGTGAGCGCCAAGGCCAGCCAGAAAGCCCCCACCGCGTAGACCAGCAGCACCAGCCCATGCAGCCAGGCCTGTTCGGGCCAGCGGTCCATGAACAGCGGGCGCACCAGTTCCACCGCATTCGTCAGCGGCAGCCAGTCGGACACCACGCGCACCACGTCCGGCAACTGCTCCCGCGGGAAGAACACCCCGGAGAGGAACATCATGGGCGTGAGGAACAGCGTGAAGTAGTAGGTGAAGAAGTCGTAGCCCTGGGCCAGGGCGTTGAACACCAGCGCGATGCACGAAAACGTGATGCCCACCCCCAGCAGCACCGGCCAGGCCAGCAGCAGCTTCGGGCTGTGGCTGATGCCCAGCGCCAGCATCACGCCCAGGATCGCGGTCACGGCGAACAGGGCCTTGAAACCGGCCCACAGCATTTCGGCCAGCACCACATCGTCCAGGCTCACGGGCGCGTTCATGATGCCGTCCCAGGTTTTCTGCACATGCATGCGCGAAAAGGCCGAATACAGGGCCTCAAAACTCGCCGCATTCATGGCGCTCATGCAGATGCTGCCGCTGGCCAGGAACAGGATGTAGGGCACCGCCACCGTGCCCTGCGGCGTGGCGATGTTCACCTGGCCCACCAGGGCGCCCATGCCGTAGCCAAAAGCCACCAGCCACATCAGCGGCTCGGCGATGTTGCCGACCAGGCTGGGCACGGCCAGCTTCTTCCAGACCAACCAGTTGCGCAGGAACACCGGCCACCAGCGGGTGCTGAGGCGGGGTGGGGCCCAGGGGGAGGGTGGAGTCAGGGTGGTGGTCGTCATGTTCGTGGGTCAGGATTCTGGGGTTGGGTTCGCCTGGCTGTGTGTGAAGGCTTCAACAGGCTCAGCCCGAATGGATGGGCGGGTGCCGCCATGGGTGCAGGATGTCCAGCCCCCTGCCCCAATCCCGTTCGGGCTGAGCCCTTCGACGGGCTCGGGACAGGCTCTGGCGAAGCCCTCAAGCTCAACCGTCCTCCCGAATCTGCCGGCCGGTGAGTTTCAGGAACAGGTCTTCCAGGTTCGCCGGTCGGTGCAAGGTGCGCAGCTGTGGGTGTTCCCCCAGCGCGGCCAGCAGTGGCATCGCCTGCGCCGTGTAGAAGAACACGGTCTCGCCGCTCACTTCCACCCGGGAGGCCAGCGCGCGCAGGCCGGCGTGCGCCTCGGTCTGCGCCAGCGCCAGCGCGCCGTGGCCATACACCTCCACCACGTCGGGCTCCAGGTGCTGGGCGATCAGTTCGCGCGGGCGGCCCTCGGCGATCTTGCGGCCGTGGTCCAGCACCAGCAGGCGCGAGCACAGCCGCTCCGCCTCGTCCATGAAATGGGTGGTGAGCAGAATGCTCTTGCCCTGCTGCAGCAGCAGCTGCAGGCGCTCCCACATCAGGTGGCGGGCCTGCGGGTCCAGCCCCGTGGTGGGCTCGTCGAGCAGCAGCAATTTCGGGTCGTTCACCAGCGCACGCGCCAGCGACAGGCGGCGCTTCATGCCGCCCGAGAGTTCGCCCGGCTTGGCGTCGGCCTTGTGCGCCAGCGCGGCAAAGTCGAGCAGTTGCGGTATGCGGGCCTGGATGTCGGCGGTGCGCAGGCCGAAGTAGCGGCCATAGACCAGCAGGTTCTCGGCGCAGGAAAAGTCCGGGTCCAGCGTGTCCATCTGGCTCACCACGCCCAGCAGTGCCTTGATGGCCAGCGCATCGCGCGGCATGTCCAGTCCACCGAAGGCGGTGATCTGCCCGGCATCGGGCGCGGTGAGACCCAGGCACATGCGGATGGTGGTGGTCTTGCCCGCGCCGTTCGGCCCGATCACGCCCAGGCACTCGCCGGGTTCGATGGCAAACGACAGGTCGTCCACCACGGTGGCAGGGCCGTAGCGTTTGACGAGGTGCTGGCAGTGGAAGAGAGGAGCGCGCGCAAGCATGCGTTGCCTAAATGTCGGTGGGCTTGATGTAGGTCGACAGATTACCCGCTCGGCAGCGCAACAATGGTTGGCGCCTGCTGAAGGCGTTTTTCAACCAAGGGATGATCATGACAAAGACACGTATGGCGTTGGCGCTGGGAACGGCGCTGGCCTTGTTCGGCTGCGGCGGCGGCGGGGGTGACGCGGAGTCCAAGGCGCGGGTGCCGCTGTCCACCGCCAATTACGACGATGTGGCCTCCGCTGTTGTGGACAGCGTCAGTGGCACGGGACCGATCTTCGATGCATTTGATTTTGTGGTCGAGGATACCGGGCCGACCGAACCCACGCGTTCACCCTACGCGGCCTTGGGCACGGGCCAGATGGGGCCGATCGCGGCCTTTGCCTTGCGGCAACTCCGCGCCGGGCCTCAGGCGCGTGAGGCTGCCCTGGCCGTGGAAACCGAGACCGTGCGCTGTGCCAGCGGCTCGCTGCAGGTGACCGTCAACGATGCCGACAACAACGACGAAGTGTCGGCGGGTGACAGCGTCACGCTCCTGGCCAGCCAGTGCGTGTTCGAGACGGGGCAGCCCGCCGTGAACGGCAGCCTGTCGCTGCGGGTGAACTCGATTCAGTTCGACCGGTACGGTGAGGTGAGCAGCGCGGGTGTCGGCCTGAACTTCACGCAGTTCAGCATCGGCGACCTCACCCTCAATGGCGCGGCCACGGTGTCGGCCAGTGGCGGCGATGTGACGCTGGCCTACCGCCATCTCACGGCCCGTGTGGACGACCAGTCCCTGGTCTACAACTACACGCTGACGGTGCGTCAGGGGAGCCTGGCTGTGAACGGCAGCCTGAGCCTCAACGACAGCACCTACCGGCTGTCGACCCTGCAGCCGATCAGCATGGGACGCGTGTACCCCAATGGTGGGCAGCTGAAGATCACCGATGGCCATGGGGCCTATGTGTTGTCGAATTTACAGCCGTCGGGCTATGTCAACCGCCTGTTCCTGGCGGGTGATGACCTGGTGGACGCCACCGGCCCCTTGCACCCCTGGTGACGTTGATGAGGGGCTCGCGCTGTCACCGACGGACCCTGCAGAAACGCCGCTTCATGCGGCGTTTTTTTCGTCGATGCCCTCCCGTTTCGGGTTCGACAGCCCGGCAGGGATAATCCCGGCGTTGCATTCAAGGGTCCTTTGCCTGTGTCCAAGTCTTTCACCGTCGCCCTGCAGTACCTGCTGCCCAAGCGCGCCCTGACCGAATTCGCGGGCTGGTGTGCCCATTCCCAAGCCGCCTGGTGGGTGCACAACGTCATTCCCTGGTTCATCAGGCGCTATGGCGTGAACATGCAGGAGGCGGCCAACCCGGACCCGCGCAGCTACGCCACTTTCAACGAATTTTTCACGCGGGCGCTGCGCCCCGGTGCCCGGCCGCTGGCCGGCAGCGATTTCGTCTGCCCGGTGGACGGCGCCATCAGCCAGGTGGGCCCGATCCGGCACGACCAGATTTTTCAGGCCAAGGGCCACTACTACAGCACCCGCGCGCTGGTGGGCGGTGACGCGGAACTGGCGGCGCAGTTCAACGACGGCACGTTTGCCACCATCTACCTCAGCCCCAAGGATTACCACCGCATCCACATGCCAGCCGCGGCACGGCTGCGCCGCATGATTTACGTGCCGGGCGACCTGTTCTCGGTGAACCCCGACACGGCGCGTGGCGTGCCGGGGCTGTTTGCGCGCAACGAGCGGGTGGTGTGCGTGTTCGACGCGCCGCACGGCGCTCAGGACACGCGCCCCTTCGTGCTGGTGCTGGTGGGCGCCACCATCGTCGGCAGCATGGCGACGACCTGGCACGGCGTGGTGAACCCGCCGCGCACCCGCGACGTGCGCGAGTGGCGCTACGACGACCAGGCCCTGCAGCTGGGCCGCGGCGAGGAAATGGGCCGTTTCCTGCTGGGCTCCACCGTGGTGATGCTCTGGCCGAAAGACACCATTGAACTCAACCCCGGCTGGACCCCTGGCCAGATGGTGGCCATGGGCGAGGCCATGGGCTCGGCCGTGCGGCCCGCCGGCACATCCCTTTGACCCTATCAGGAACGACACACATGACCACCATCGGAACCCCCCTGTCCCCCTCGGCCACACGCGTCATGCTGCTGGGCTCGGGCGAGCTCGGCAAGGAAGTGCTCATCGCGCTGCAGCGCCTGGGCGTGGAAACCATCGCGGTGGACCGCTACGAGCACGCCCCCGGCCAGCAGGTGGCGCACCACGCGCACACCATCACCATGAGCGACCCGGCCCAGCTGGCGGCGCTGATCGAGGCCGAGCGCCCGCACCTGGTGGTGCCCGAGATCGAGGCGATTGCCACGCCCGCGCTGCAGGAGCTGGAGGCCGCGGGCGTGGTGCGCGTGGTGCCCACGGCCCGCGCCGCGCGCCTGACCATGGACCGCGAAGGCATCCGCCGCCTGGCCGCTGAAACCCTGGGCCTGCCGACCAGCCCCTACCGCTTCTGCGATTCGCTGGATGAACTGCAGGCGGCGATTGACGGCGCCGACGGCCAGCCCGGCATTGGCTACCCCTGCATCGTCAAGCCGGTGATGAGCAGCAGCGGCAAGGGCCAGAGCAAGATCGACGGCCCCGCCGATGTGCAGACCGCCTGGGATTACGCCATGGCCGGTGGTCGCGTCGGCCCCGGCCGGATCATCGTCGAAGGCTTCATCGACTTCGATTACGAAATCACCCAGCTCACCGTGCGCGCCCGCGGCGCCGGTGGCGAGATTGAGACCCACTTCTGCGACCCCATCGGCCATGTGCAGGTGAGCGGCGACTACGTGGAAAGCTGGCAACCGCACCCGATGACGCCGGCCGCGCAGGCCGAGTCGCGTCGCATTGCGAAAGCCGTCACCGACGACCTGGGCCAGGGCCTGAACGGTGAGCCCTCGGGCCTGGGCCTCTACGGCGTGGAGCTGTTCGTCAAGGGCGACCAGGTGTGGTTCAGCGAGGTCAGCCCGCGCCCGCACGACACCGGCATGGTGACCATGATCACGCAGTGGCAGAACGAATTCGAGCTGCACGCGCGCGCCATCCTCGGTCTGCCGGTGAGCGCGGCGCTCAAGAGCCCGGGCGCCAGCGCCGTGATCTACGGCGGCGTGGACGCTCGCGGCATCGTGTTCAAGGGCGTGGACGAGGCCCTGCGCGTGCCCAACAGCGACATCCGCCTGTTCGGCAAGCCCGAGAGTTTCACCAGGCGCCGCATGGGCGTGGCGCTGGTGCACGACGCGGATGTGGACGTGGCGCGCACGCAGGCGAAGCTCGCCGCCAGCCTGGTGAAGCCTGGGCTGCCACCACAGGCTTGACGGTTTGGGTGCGGGTGCGGGTGCGGGCGATGTGGGCTGACCGGACGGGTTACCCAGGCAAACCGCGCCGCACACAGCCCGTGAACGGCACGCCCGCGCGGTGCTTCGTTCAGTCGTAGCGCAATGTGAAGATGAGGTCGATGGCGTTTTCCTCACCCGCGCGGGCGCGCAGGGTGAGGCGTCGCGAGATGTCGTAGAACACCGAGACCGTGCCCATGGCGCCGGCCAGGCTGCGCTCGTAGCTCAGGTAGAGATCGTTGGAAATGCGCTTGCCCAGCGTCAGTGCGGCCGATGTCGTGCTGCCGTCGGCACTGGACGCCGGGGCACGGAAACCCAGTTCGTCCAGGCCGAAGACGCCGGCCAGCCCACCATCCAGGCCGCCGCTGTTGCCGGCCAGCAGGGCCATGGCGGCCTGTTGCAGCACGGCGGCTTCGGCGCCAGCGCCGGTGGCGGGGCGGCCCAGCACCAGCCAGGCGAGCTTTTCGCTGTCGGGCAGCTCGGGGTCGGAGAACAGCCGCACCCGCGGCAGCTGGGCGGTGCCGGTGATCTGCACGCCCACGCGCTGGGTCACGTTGCCCTGTTGCGGCCGCACCGCCAGGACATCGAGCGTGGGGTTGTCGTAGGGGCCGGCGAACCGCAGCACCCCGGTTTCGATGCTGAGCTGCTGGCCGTAGGCCCGGTAGCTGCCGCTGACAGTGCGCACCTCGCCCAGCACGCGGGGGGTGGACGAACCGGGCGTGCTGCGCACGCTCAGCTGGCCGGTCAGGCGCGTCTGCAGGCCGCGCCCCCGTACCTCGAACTGGTCGCCCAGGTCCACATTCACCAGGACGTCGGGCTCGACCGGCACGGCGTCGGGGTCCTCCAGCTCGCGGGTGCCGCGCACCACCACGTCGGCGCCCAGCGTGGGCTTGGTTTCGTCGGGCAGCACGATCAGGGCCGAGTCCACGTTGAGCTGTCCGCGCACCACCAGCCGCGGACCCGCCAGCTGGGCGTTGACCTGACCCGAGACCGCGAGGCGCCGATCGGCACGGTTGGACACGCGCAACCGCGTCGCCGTGGCCTGCAGTTCGATGAAGGGCTGGCGCAGCGCGCTGCCGGGCACGGCGCGCCACTCGGCACTGCCGGTGGCTTCCAGCGTGCCCCGGGGTTCTGCGCCTCGCGGTCCCTGCAGGGTGAAGCGCTGGATGATGACGCGCTCACCCGCCAGCGTGGCCCGCAGGCTGCCATCGGAGAA
>JAGXRS010000291.1 GCA_018335615.1 Hydrogenophaga sp.
CCCGCGCGCCAGCACCGAGGGCCCCCAGCCAGCCGATCTCGGCCTGCCGGTGCGCGAACTGCGCATTCCCGCCGGCCCCGGGGTGCGGCTGTTTGCCTGGTACCTGCCGCAGCCGCCCGGCCCCACGCCGGCACCCGCCGCGGTGCTGCTGCACGGCTGGGGCGGCAACGCCAGCACGCTGCTGCACGCGGCGCAGGCGCTGCACCGCGCCGGCCATGCGGTGCTGCTGCCCGAATCGCGCAACCACGGCCGCAGCGACCGCGCCGGGCACAGCTCGCTGCCCCGTTTCGCCGAAGACCTGGACCACGCGCTGGACTGGCTGGCCGCCCAGCCAGGCGTGGACCCGCAGCGCCTGGTGGCGCTGGGCCACTCGGTGGGCGCCGCAGCGGTGCTGCTGGTGGCCTCGCGCCGGCCCGGCCTGGCCGCCGCCGTGAGCGTGAGCGCCTTCGCGCACCCCGAGCAGGTGATGCGCCGCTGGCTGGCGGCCTGGCGCGTGCCGTACTGGCCGCTGGGCTGGGGCGTGAACCGCTATGTGGAATGGGTCATCGGCCACCGCTTCCGCGCCATCGCGCCCCTGGCCACGCTGCCACAGGCGCGCTGCCCGGTGCTGCTGCTGCACGGCATGCAGGACAAGGTCGTGCCGCTGGCCGACGCGCAGCAGCTGTGGCGCCACAAGGGCACGGCCCAGGCCACGCTGCTGGCGCTGGACGGCACGCACGAAGGCTTTGCCGACCCGGCGCGTGCCGAGCAGGCCGTGCTGGACTTCCTGGCCACCGCCAGCCCCGCGCGGTCTGGCTGAACCACCAAGGGCACGCCGAGCCCAGCGGCTGAAAGCCCAAACGGGGGTATCCGCAAAGCGTCAGCCTCCAGCCGCCGCCTGCCGCATCAGGCCCAGCGCCAGTTCGCTCACGCCGTCCCACACAATCTGCACGCCCAGGCACAGCAGGATGAAGGCCGACAGGCGCAGGAAGATCACCGTGCCGGCCTCGCCCAGCGGGCGCAGCAGGCGCTGTGCGTAGCGGAAAGCCAGGTACAGCACCAACCCCACCGCCAGCAGCGCCAGCACACCGCCGCCCATGCGTGCCAGCGAGATCAGCACCCGATCGTCCTGCAGCGACACGCCCACCGTGATGGCCGCCGCGATCGAGCCCGGCCCGCAGCTGATGGGGAAAGTGAGCGGGTAGAAGGCCTGGCGGCGCGCCATCTCGGGCGTGAACGACTCGGCCAGCTCGGCGCGGCTGTCCACCGTGGCGTGCGTGGCGGTGAGCAGGCGCCACGCCGTGGCCGCCAGGATCAGCCCGCCGCCCACGCGCACGATGGGCAGCGAAATGCCAAAGAAGTTCAGCACATACGAGCCCACCAGCATCGAGCCCAGCATCAGGCCGAACATGTTGCGCGCGATGCGCCGCGCCAGCAGCGCCCGTGTGCGTGACGAGGCGCCCTCGGTGAGCCCCAGAAAGATCGGCGCCGTGGCCGCCGGGTTGAGGATGGGCAGCAACGCCGCCACCACGAACAGGAAGCTCTTGCCCAGCGCCAGCAGCAGTTCAAGCGTCATCGTGTTCAGGGCGCCGACGAGCGTTCCACCATGTCGCGCATGCGCCGGCGCAACGCGCGGTCACGCCGCTGCTCCTCGTTCCAGTCTTCGCGCACGCCGCGCCACAGCGCCAATGCCATGAGCAAGATCACCAGCGTGAACGGCAGCGCGAACACGATGGTAGCGGTCTGCACCGCCTTCACCCCGCCGGCCAGCAGCAGGCTGATGGCGATGCCCGACACCAGCACGCCCCACACCACCTTCACGCGGGCGCTCGGGTTGGGCTGGCCGCCGGTGCTCATCATGCCCAGCACCAGCGTGGCCGAGTCGCCCGAGGTCACGAAGAACACCAGCACCAGCACCGTGGCCACACCCGACATCAGGCCGCCCAGCGGCAGCTGGTCGAACATGGCGAACAGGGCGGTGGACACGTCGGCGTTCACCGCCTCGGCGATGGGCAGGCCCTGCATGATCTGCAGGTTCAGCGCCGTCCCGCCGAACACGGAGAACCACACAAACGCCGCCAGCGTGGGCGCCAGCACCGTGCCCAGGATGAACTCGCGGATGGTGCGCCCGCGCGAGACGCGCGCGATGAACAGGCCCACAAACGGCGACCAGCTCACCCACCAGGCCCAGTAGAACACCGTCCAGCCGCCCACCCAGCCACTGTCACGGAACGGCGTCATGCGCAGGCTCATGCGCACGAAGTCGCTCAGGTAGCTGCCCAGCGTGTTGGTGAAGGTGTCGATGATGGCCACCGTGGGGCCGACGATGAACACCGTGAGCGCCAGCAAGCCGGCCACGATCAGGTTGAAGGACGAGAGCCACTTGATGCCGCGCGTCACGCCTGTGACCGCCGAGACCAGAAACAGCGCGGTCGTCACCACGATGATGCCCACCTGCGAGGCGCTGCTCACCGGCAGCCCCATCACCGCCGCCAGCCCGCTGTTGATCTGCAGTGCGCCCATGCCCAGCGAGGCCGCCACACCGAACGCGGTGGCGATCACCGCCAGCACGTTCACCAGCGGGCCGATTTTCTTCATCGGCGCCCACGGCAGCGCCTCCACCGCCGTGCTCACCAGCGCCGAACCGCCGCGGCGGAACTGGAAGAACGCAATGGCCAGCGCCACGATGCTGTAGACCGCCCAGGGATGCAGCCCCCAGTGGAAAAAGCTGTAGCGCATGGCCGCGTTGGCGGCCTCGGGCGTCAGGGGCGCAACGCCGGGCGGCGGCGCGCCGTAATGCGACACCGGCTCGGCCACGCCCCAGAACACCAGGCCGATGCCCATGCCGGCGGCAAACAGCATGGCGAACCACGAACCGATGGAAAACTCCGGTTCGTCGTCTTCGCCGCCGAGCTTGAGGTCGCCATAGCGGCTGATCGCGAGCAGCAGCGCCATCACCACCAGGCCCAGCACCACCCACAGGTAGAACCAACCGAAGTTGCGCGTGATGGCCGCCAGCGCGGTGTCGAACACCGTGCCCAGCGAAGCCGGGGCGATGACGCCCCACAGAACAATGGCCAGGATCAGACCGGCCGAGACGATGAGTTGCATGGGTGACTCCTGCGGGCAAACGCCTCTCCCGCCAGCCGCTGACGCATGGAAACGGCCACGCCCCACCGCACTGGCCCAGGGCCCGGCAGGTCACGGCATGAACGGCACAAATGGAGGAGAAGCCAAGGAAGACGGCGACCGCCGGGCGCGATGTGTCAGCGGCACCCGGCCCGCCGGGGCCTCTGATGGGCGCCTCGAAGCGGTGGCACCGGCACCCCATCGGGTGCGGTGTGCCGGGGCTGACAGCAAGTACCAGGACGGCCAGCGCAAGCAGGTGCGCCAGGCCATGCCGTCACAAACGAAGCGGCCATTATGTCAGCCGCTCTTCAAGTCAGGGGGGCCGCGCTGGCCGCCGCCTCACCACGGGGTGAGTTCGGACACCACCGGCACCTCGGGCAGACGCACGAAGAAAGCCGCGCCGCCGGCCACCGCACCCACGCCCCGCACCTCGCCGCCGTGGCGGCGCACCACGCGCGCCACCGTGGCCAGTCCCACGCCCGAGCCCTCGAATTCGTGGTGCGCGTGCAGCCGCCGGAAGGGTTGGAACAGCTGCGCCACATACGCCATGTCGAAACCCGCGCCGTTGTCGCGCACGCAAAACTCCACCATACCGTCGCGATGGCTGGTCTTGGTGACCGAGATGGTCGCCACGGCACGCTGACCGGTGTACTTCCAGGCGTTGCCCAGCAGGTTCTGCATCACCACGCGCATCAGGCCCGGATCGGCCATGACGCACAGATCGTCTTCAATCTCCCAGTGAACCACCCGCCCAGGCTCGCTGCGCTGCAGTTCGGCGGCCAGGGCGTGCGCCAGCTCGCTCAGGTTCACGCGTTCCTGGCGCATGTCGGCACGGCCCAGGTGCGCCAGGGCCAGCAAATCGGTGATGAGCTGGCCCATGCGGCGTGAACCGTCCTGGATGCGCTGCAGGTACTGGCGGCCGCTGGGCGAGAGCGCCGCGTCCTCGTCCTCTTCCAGCAGGTGGGCAAAGCCATGGATGCTGCGCAGCGGGGTGCGCAGGTCGTGTGACACGCTGTAGGTGAAGGCCGCCAGTTCGCGGTTGAGCTCCGTCAGCTCGGCGGTGCGCTCGTCCACGCGCGATTCCAGCTGCTCGTTGAGTTGCTGCAGTTCGATCTGCGCGCTGCGCAGCGCCGTCACATCCTGCACCGTGCCCAGGCTGCGCACCGGGCGTCCGCCCTCATGCTGCGTCATGCCCACCTCGCGCACATGCTTCACCGCGCCACCGGGCAGCAGCACGCGGTGCATCACGTCAAAGGACACCCCCTCGCTCAGCGCCTGCCGGTAGGTCTCCCGCAGTGCCGCCCGCTCCTCGGGAGGCACCCGTTCCAGGGAGCGCTCGAAGCTGGGCTCGAAGGTGCCCGGGTCCACCCCGAAGAGGCGGTACAGCTCGTCCGACCACACCACCCGTCCGGTCTGGATGTCGCATTCCCAGCTGCCCAACGCGGCGATGCGCTGCGCCTCGCGCAGACGGGCCTCGCTGCCGGCCAGCGCCGCCTGGCCCTTCATCAGGCGCCACAGCAGCGCGGCAATCAGGGCGCCGCCGACCACCAGCAGGGCCGACAACGTGGCGGTCACGGTCATGCTGCGCCGAAAGCCCGGCGCCAGCGGCGCCAGCACCGAGTCCTTGGCCAGCCCCACGACCAGCACCGCACCGGTGCCCGGCACGCGCTCCCAGCCGTAGGTGCGCCAGGTGCCGTCCACCAGACCGGGCACCTTGAACACGCCCGCGTTCAGGTCTGGCCGGAGCAGGAACGGCCGGTCGGCCGGCACCTGGCGCCCCATGGCCTCGGCGTTGTCGCGGCTGCGCGCCAGGAAGAACCCGCTGGGGTGAACCAGCGCCACCACGTCGCGGTCGGACAGCATCAGCGCGCCCAGCTTCTGTGCCATGAAGTGGGTGGACAGCAGCATGTGCACCGTGCCATCGAAGCGGCCCTGGCGCAGGATCGGGCGGCTCACCACCATCGACCACTCGCCCGTCAGCCGCGAGAGCACCGGCACGCCCATGCCCAGCTGATCGCCGCCCGTGCGGTGTTGCGAGAAGTGCGGCCGGTCGCCCACGAAGGTGCCCGCTTCCAGTCCCAGGCTGTTGAATACGACATAGCCCTGTGCGTCCACCACCGTGGCATAGGCCACCATGCCACTGGGCAGCGAGGCCAGCTTGTCGCGCACCTGCCCGTCGAACTGGTGGCGCTCGGCGGTTCGCAACCACTGGGCCCGCAGGTCCAGCAAGGCCAGGTCCACCGAACTCAACACGCCTTGCACCTGCCCCGCCATGGCATCGGCCAGGTGCTGGCTGCGCTGTTCAGCCTGCAACAGCACCTGATCGCGCAGCAACGCTTGCGAACGCAGCGCCTGCCACCACAGAAACGCCGTGGCCAGGCAGGCAAACAGCAGCACCAGCAGGGTGTACGCACGCAATCGGGTCTTCAACAGCACAGGTTCTCCTCACGCACCGCCGATACCCCCACGCGGGTGCGGCTGGCGCCGGCTGCAGGCCACAGCCCGGCGGGTCCGAGTGTGTCATACGGTGCGGTACCGCCAGCCCAACCGCAGCCTTTCGTACTCCTTTCGACAGGAGGCGGCAACCATTGAGCACCGCTGGTCGCGCAGCTGGAGAGCCGAGGCACGCGCGTGGCGGTGTCTCGGCCTGTGTCGGGCCCATGGCCCGTGCGTTTACTGCCCCTGGCCGAGGGCGAAGCCCTTCACCCCGTCGAAGGTGCAGAGGTTTTCGGTCTTGATCACGTCCACCCCGGCGTCGGTGAGCGCGCCCAGCAGGGCCACGATGTCGCGCTGCGCGATCTCGCCGCTGTCGGTGCCGGCCGTGAAACGGCAACGCCAGTGGTCGGTGCAGAAGGTCTCGGGGAAGCCGCCCGGCCACACCTTCACGCCGCGGTTGGTGATCATCTGCAGCCGCAGTGCCGCCGTGTTGCTGGCCCCGATCTGGGCGGCCAACGCGTCGGCGTTCAGCGCCGACTGGTGCACGAACACGTCCACCCCCACCAGCGCCTTGCGGGCGGCCGGCGCGCGCACGTACAGCGGCCTGGGCGCCTGCGCCATGGCGGGCGCCTGCTGGTACTGCACCGGCTGGAAGCGCTCGGGCAGGCGGCCCAGGCGCTCGATGATGGCGTCGGCAAAGTCCATGCTGCCAAACGGCATCGGCACGCCCGCCTGCGCCCTGCCGGCGCCCTGCAGGTCGGCGGTGAACACGCCGTCTTCCAACGTGCACAGCCAGGCGTTGTGGATCTGGGCCGCCACGGCGGGCTGGCCGATGTGCACCAGCATCATCACCGCGCCCAGCAGCAGGCCGCTGGGGTTGGCGATGCCCTTTCCCGCGATGTCGGGCGCACTGCCGTGGATGGCCTCGAACATCGCCACCTGCTCGCCAATGTTGGCGCTGCCCGCCAGGCCCACGCTGCCGGTCATCTCGGCGGCGATGTCGCTGATGATGTCGCCGTACAGGTTGGGCGTCACGATCACGTCGAACAGCTCGGGCCGGGTGGCCAGGCGCGCCGCACCGATGTCGATGATCATGTGATCGGCGGCGATCTCCGGGTATTCCACGCGAATCTCGTCGAACACCTGGTGAAACAGCCCGTCGGTCAGCTTCATGATGTTGTCCTTGCTCATGCAGGTGACTTTTTTCCGCCCGTTGGCCCGCGCGTACTCGAAGGCATAGCGCACGATCTTTTCGCAGCCCGGGCGCGAGATGAGCTTCAGGCACTGGAACACCTCGTCGGTCTGGCGGTGCTCGATGCCGCCGTACAGGTCTTCCTCGTTCTCGCGCACGATCACCAGGTCCAGCTTCGGGTGCTGGGTGGCGACAAAGGGCGCGTAGCTCACGCAGGGCCGCACGTTGGCGTACAGGCCCAGCGTCTTGCGGATGGTCACGTTCAGACTCTTGTAGCCGCCGCCGCTGGGCGTGGTGATGGGCGCCTTCAAAAACACCTTGGTGCGCCGCAGGCTGTCCCACGACTCGGGCGCGATGCCGCTGCTGTGGCCCGCGTGGTAAAGCTTCTCACCGATCTCGATGGTTTCGGGCGCGATGCGCGCACCGGCGGCCATCAGCACCTTCAGCGTGGCGGCCATGATCTCGGGGCCAATGCCGTCGCCGTGCGCCACGGTGATGGGCACCAGTGTGTCGGGCGCGTGCTGGCCGTGCGCCGTGGCCTGGGCAAGCAGGTCTTCGGGGGTGTCGTTTTTCATGCGGGCTCCTGGGTGCGTTGGGGGATGTCGATGCGGTCAGCGCACTGTAGGGAAGGCCACGCATTAAGAAAAATACTTTGTTTTGATTGAACGCATAGCCCAGAATCTATGCATCAGACGGCGTCGCGCGCGCCACTCCAACCCGTTCCCCCGCCATGCCCACCCCCATCAAGCGCCTGCTGCGCACCTCGCCCCAGCAACTGCGTGCCTTCGAAGCCACGGCGCGCCTCATGTCCGTCACCCAGGCCGCGCGCGAACTGCATGTGAGCCAGCCCACGGTGAGCGTGCAGTTGCGCGAGCTGGCAGCGCTGGTGGGTGAACCGCTGTTCGAGCCCGTGGGCCGCGGCATCCGCCTCACGCCCGCGGGCGAGGCGCTGCAAGGCACGGTGGCCGACATCGCCACCTGCTGGCAGCGCTTCGAAGACCGACTGGGCGACCTGCGCGGCCTGCTGCGCGGGCGCCTGCGCATCGCGGCGGTGACCACCGCCGAGTACTTCGTGCCCGATCTGCTCGGCCCCTTTGCCGCGCTGCACCCCGGCGTGGAGATCGACCTGGCGGTGGAGAACCGCGACCGCGTCGTCGCCCGCCTGCACCGCCAGGCCGACGACCTGGCCGTGATGATGCTGCCGCCCGCCGAACTGCCGCTGCACAGCCAGCCCTTTCTGGACAACCCCCTGGTGGTCATTGCCCCGCGCGACCACCCGCTGGCCGACAGCGCGCAGCCCATCCCGCTGGACGCCCTGAGCCACGAGCGCTGGCTCATGCGCGAGGCCGGCAGCGGCACCCGCCTGGTGGCCGAACGCCATTTCGCCGACCACGGTCTCGCCCCGCGCATCGCCATGAGCCTGGGCAGCAACGAAGCCATCAAGCACGCGGTGGGCGCCGGCCTGGGGCTGGCGGTGGTCTCGGCCCTCACGGTGGAGGCCGGGCCGGCGTCTGCAGCAGCCAGCGCGCCGTGGGTGCGCCTGCCCGTGGAGGGCTTCCCCATCGAGCGCCAGTGGTCGCTGGTCTGGCGCAGCGACGCCCCGCTGGCCGCGCCGGCGCAGCGCTTCTTGTCCTACCTGCAGGTCAACACGGCGCCTGCCGCGCCGGCGTAGGGCGTCACCTGGCGTCGAGCGCCGAGTCGCTGGCAGAACGTGGTGCCCGGCTCCCTCCCCCGCTGGGGGGAGGAATGGGGTCGGGGCTCCCCAGCCGACGCTCAGGCCTTGGCCACGACAAAATGGGAATCTGACCCCGTTTTATTGAGCAACGAAATGGGAATCTGCCTCCTTTTTCACGCCCTGCCCCACGCTGGCACTGCAATTGCCCGGCGACGCTGTTCCCTATCGCTGAGGTACGGCGCTGGCCGTGATCAGCCCAGCACTGTTCAAACCCATGCCCGAGGCCACCCATCGCCTGCTGCGTGTCACGCTCGTTGTGTTGTTGCTTGTGCTGGCCGTCGTGGTGATGCGCTTGACGCTGGTGGTCAGCCTGCCGGTTGTCCTGGCGTGCTTCATCCTCATGCTGACGCAGCCACTGCAACAGGGGCTGCAGTCGCGCGGTCTGCACCAGGGGCTGGCGAACGCGCTGACCCTGCTGACCGTGGCCTTGGTGGCGGCGGTGTTCGTGCTGTTGCTGACCTGGCTGGGGCAGATCGTGGTGGCGCAGGCGCCTGACTACGGGCCGCAACTGGACCGCCTGCTCGCGCACTGGCACCAGCGCCTGACCGACTGGGGCGGTGCTGAAGTCGTGGCGCCGCAGGGCGTGAATCTGCAGGCCGTCATCGACTATCTGGTGGGATGGGTGCCCGGCGTGTTTCGGGGCATCTACGGCTTCATGGGCCTGGTCGTGCTGACCGCCACCTTTCTGGTGCTGGGCATGATCGAGAGCCGCGACCTGCCCGAACGGGTGCGCGAAGCCCTGCGCCCTGCCACGGCCCAGGTGCTGTTGAAGGCCACCACCGAGTGGGCCCACAAGCTGCGGCGCTACGTGCTGGCGCGCACCGCCGTCAGTGCGCTCACGGGCGTGGCGGTGTGGGGCTTCACCTGGGCCATCGGGCTGGACATGCCCATGGTGTGGGGGCTGTTGACCTTCTTGCTCAACTTCATTCCGATGCTGGGCTCCATGGTGGCCGTGGTGCCCCCGGTGCTGGTGGCGTTCATGCAGCCGCAGGCGTGGATGGGCATTTCCGCGCTGATCGGATTGACCAGCATCCAGCTCCTGATCGGCAACTACCTCGATCCCCGGCTGGAAGGCCGCATCCTGTGTCTGTCGCCCTTTGTGCTGTTTCTGTCGGTGATTTTCTGGGGCTGGGTGTGGGGCATTCCCGGCGCGCTGATCGGCATTCCGCTGACCACCGGCATCGTCGTCTTCTGCCGCCACGGCGAGTCCACGCGCTGGCTGGCGCAACTGCTCGAACACCACACGGACGATGAACCGGCCGAGCCTGCACGCGACGAAGTTGCGCCGACCGAAGTTGCGCCGACGGCCCATTCGCCTGTCGAGCCGCGCTGACGGCGGTGGCCCATGTGCGCCCCGCCGCCATCCGGGCGGGCCGGGCGGTTGCAGGGCGGTTGCAGGGCGAATTGGAATCCGACCCCGCTTTTTGCTGGGAAACACGGTGGAGCCGCTGGACTGATGCCGTCTCACACAGCACGGCGTCACCGGACGTTCAGCCCGGCTGCGTTTCGGACGTACGACACGGGGTGTGAGCGCCATTTTCACGGCGCTCGCTGGGTACACGTTTTCGCCTTACACACCATTCACTCCCGGTAGTGAACGCCGGAGCCGTCCCGGGCGTCTTGGTCAGGGGTGTGGGAGGCCCCTGTCCGGTTCTCGCCGTGAGATGGGGAATCTGCCCCCGCTTCGGAGCCAGCGCGTTCAGTCCGTCTGGTGGGGAACTTTGATCAACCGAACGGCGAGCGTGGGCACGCGGTCGAAACCTTGGTCCGCTGTGACAAACAAGGCTTCGCCCCCCATGCGCTGCCAGATCAAGGCGCTGGCGGCCTGCAGGGCATCGGGGGTTTTAAGCCCATGCCGGGCACGCAGGTCGGTCGCCATGTCAACCACCGTTGCGTCCAGTTCCAGTATCTGAACCGAGGCGAAAAAATCGGCATAGCGCTGTAACAGCGCAGCATTGCCATCACGCAATGGTTTGACGCGGCACTCCATCACGGAAAGGCGCGAAACCGCCAGCTCCACAGCCGTTTGTTGCGCCGTGAGTTGCTGCAGCAGTGCGGTCGTCGCCTGACGAAACGTGTGGGCACCCTCGAAGCGGTAAATGAGGGCGCAGGCATCCAGAAACAGCCTCATCGTTCGGGCCAACCGGCATGCATTTGCGCCAGACGCTGTTGCATGGCTTCTGCACCCAGACCGCCGGCTTGCTCGGGTTCGGGCAACAGGAGCATGTCCAGGCCGGCGCGTCCCGATAGCGCCGCGTTGTGATACGCCAGTTGCACCAGGCGTTCGTAATCCTCAGGGCGCAGCAGCACGGCACTGGGCTTGTTGCGCTTCATGAGGTGAACGGGGCCACGCTCCAAGGCCGCGTCCAACGCCGCAAACCCGCTGCGCTTGATATCAGCGACAGTGACGATATTCATGAAAAACTCCTTTTTCGGTACCGATAACCATACCGATTACAGAGCGAATATTAGTCTTCGCGCCTGTCCACCGCAAGCAGCACCCCAGGAATCTCTCACCCCCGCCAGCCGCCGTCCTCGTGCCGCGCTCGGCCCAGGGCTTCGAGGGTGTCGAGGATGCGGGGCAGGCCCTTCTTCCACGGGCCTTTGCCTTTGAAGCTGGCCTCGATGGCGGGCAGGGGCAGCGGCGCGGAGCTGGCGCTGAGCAACTGGGCCACGGCGCGCATCTGTTCGGGCAAGGCGGACGGCCAGGGCTGGGCGGCGACGGCGGACGCTGCAGCAGCAGCGGCGGTGTCTGCCTGCGGCGCCTGGCTCT
>JAGXRS010000292.1 GCA_018335615.1 Hydrogenophaga sp.
CGGCTGGTGGGGCTGGTGGGTGTGAAAGACCTCGTGGTGGTGGAAACCCCCGACGCCGTGCTGGTGGCCAGCCGCGGCCATGCGCAGGACGTGAAGCACATCGTGGCGCAGCTGCAGAGCCAGCGGCGCGACGAGCACAACCTGCACCGCAAGGTGCACCGGCCCTGGGGCTGGTACGACAGCATCGACGAGTCCGAGCGTTTCAAGGTCAAGCGCATCCAGGTCAAGCCCAGGGCCAGCCTGAGCCTGCAGATGCACTACCACCGCGCCGAGCACTGGATCGTGGTGAAAGGCACGGCCGAGATCACCTGCGGCGAGAAGGTGGTGATCCTCACCGAAAACCAGTCCACCTACATCCCGCTGGGCGAGGTGCACCGCCTGTCCAACCCCGGCACCATCCCGCTGGAGCTGATCGAGGTGCAGTCGGGCAGTTACCTGGGGGAGGACGACATCGTGCGGTTTGAGGATCGGTACGGACGGTGAGGCCCTGCACTCAAGCGGCGCTGCGGGCCGTGCGTCAGCTGACGTCTCGGCAGCGCTTCAGGCGGCACCTTTGCGCGCCAGAACGACGTGCACCGTCTTGAGCAGCACGACCCAGTCGATCCAGAGCGACCAGTTGCGCACGTACCAGCTGTCCAGCGCCGCCCGCTTGTCGAATGAGGTGCGGCTGCGACCACTGACCTGCCACAAGCCCGTGATACCGGGCCGCACCCGCTGGTAGAGGTCCAGCGTGTCCACCGGGTACTCCGGCAGCTCGCGCCGCAGCAGGGGGCGCGGGCCGACCAGGCTCATGTCGCCCCGCACCACGTTCCAGAGCTGGGGCAATTCGTCGATGCTGGTGCGGCGCATCCAACGCCCGGATTTCAGCAGGCGCGGGTCGTCGGCCAGCTTGAAGTTGCTGTCCACATAGCGGGCATACAGCTCGGGTTCGTCGGTTTGCCACCGGGCCAGCAGCGCTTCGGCGTTCTGCGCCATGGAGCGGAACTTGATCATGCGGAAGTCCCGGCCGCCTGCACCCACGCGGGTCTGGTGAAACAGCACCGGCCCGCCGTCTTCGCGGCGAATCCGCCAGGCCACCCAGGCCATCAGTGGCGCCAGCAGCACCAGTGCGGTGGCGGCCAGCAGCAGGTCCATGGCGCGCTTCACGCGGCGCGACGCCGGGCTCAGCAGCTTGTGCTGCAGTCGCATGATCAGCAGGTCGTCGTTCAGGAAATGCTGGGTCTGCAGCCCATGCACCGGCAGACCGTTCATGGTGGGCACCACGAACACCTCGAACTGCTGCGCGTGCAGCCGGTTGACCAGCGAGGCCGCCTGCTCCCGCATCTCGGGGTCCAGGGCCACCACGACGGCGGTGCAGCCTCGCTGCCTGGCCGCGGCGGCCACGTAGCGGCTCATCACCGCGGCCCGGCTGCTGTCCGGTGACCCCGCCAGCTGGGCGGCTGGTTCCGGCCGGGTCAGCAGAAAGGGCGTGACGCCCCGCACCGCAATGCCCATGTGGCGCTCGTGCGCCAGCGCCCGCACCACCTCACGCGCGGCCTCGCCATTGCCCACCACGATGGCGGGCAGCTGCCACCAGCCGATGCGGATCAGCGCCTCGCGCACCAGCAGGCGGCCCACGGGCAGCAGCACCGCCACCAGCAGCCACGACAGCAGGGTGAGCGTGCGCGTGTGGCTCACCTGGGCGAAGAAGTTGATGGCGAAGTGGGTCAGGGCCAGCAGGCCGACGAATCGCCAGGTCTCGCGCACCTCCTCCCAGAAGGGCGCGCGCCGGCTGTAGTGCCCGTGCACGGTCAGGGTCACGATCAGCAGTCCGCACGCCAGCACGAACACATGGCCGCCCCGTGTGGCCAGCGGGTTGAGCTCCTCGGCACTGGCCCGTTCCAGCAATCCCGCAAGGCCCGTCGCCAGCAGCCACGCCAGCGGCAACACCGCGAGATCCACCAGCCAGAGCGACAGTGCTCGCCAGCGTCGGCCCGGGGCGGGCGGGCGCTCGCCGGCGGGCCCGGTCGTTGAGGCCGGGCGCGGCCCGGCGAATGGGTCGTGTGTGGAATGGGGCGAATTAATTGGATACACGTCGGTATTTCTCGCGTGGCAGCATGGTTCAAAGACGAAACAGCCAGCCGCCATTCAATCGCCAACCCGCCGACGCATCCGTAACCCAATGAAACCAGTCACCATTTCAGTGGTCAGCCACAATCAAATGCATCTGGTTGCAAATCTGTTGCAAGATCTGAATAAGCACTGCGCCCCCGTGGTTAAACGCATTGTTTTGACTTACAACGTTGCGGGAGAGAAACCCCTGGGCCGCTTTCCAGACCGCATTCCCGTGGTTGAAATACGCAACGCGCAGGTGGCGGGATTTGGTGCCAACCACAACCGTGCCTTCGAACACTGCGATACCGAGTGGTTTCTCGTGATCAATCCGGACGTGCGCCTGTCATCCGACGTGATTTCACGCCTGCTGGCTCGCAAACGGCCCGGCACCGGGCTGCTGGCGCCGCAGGAAACGGACGCGAGCGGGGCGCCGCGCGACCATCCCCGCAGCCTCATCACGCCCTGGAGCCTGCTGGCGCGGCGGCTGCTCAGGCGTCAGGAATGTGCGCCTCATCGCCTGGCATGGGTAAAAGGCATGTTCATGCTGATGCCGTCCCGGGTGTTCCGTTCGGTGGGCGGGTTTGACGAGCGTTACGTCTTGTATTGCGAGGACTTCGACCTCTGCGCGCGCATGATCCTCAAGGGATGGACGGTGGACCACCACCCGGACATCGCGCTTCACCATGCGTGGCAGCGAGACAGCGGGCACTCACTTTTGCACCTGGGTCACCACCTCGCCAGCTTGTTGCGCATGTGGTCGTCGGATGCGTTCTGGCAGTACCGGCGCCTGCTGCGCCAGGCGCCCATCGAGAAATCCCGCTGAGGCAAAGCGCGTGGCCCAGCTGTGGTCCTGGCGAAACCGCCGGATGGCGCTCGCGTTGGTGCGCCATGACAAGGCGGCCTGGAGGGCGGGCAACGGGTCAGACCCCTGGGCGATGTGAAACACCCCATCTTCCGCTGATCGCTTTTCCATCTCGCCAAATGCGGTGCTGAGTACGGGCAATCCCAGCGCGGCGTATTCGTAATATTTGATCGGGTCCACGGCTCGGGTGAGCCGGTTCACCTGAAAAGGAATCAGGCCGGCTGAAAACGTGACCATGTGCTGGATGGCCACGGTGTGCGAGCAGGCCGGCAGACATTGCACGTTGTCCGGAAGGGGTTCGGGGCAGGGGTGGTCCAATGGGCCGATGAGGCGAATGTGAACTTTTGGTGCAGAGCGGGCGATCTGCAGCACCAGCGGCCAATCGAACCAATCCCGAATGGTGCCCACATAACCCAGCACAACCGGATCGCCGGTGCGGGCGGCCAACAACCCATCCGGGATCACCGCCGGGTCGAGTCCATTGAGAATTTCCACCACGCCTGCATGCAAGGGCCGGAATTTTGCCGCCAAGGCTGAAGAGGATGTAATAACGTTATCGACATGCGACATGATCTGGCGCTCCACGCGGGCCATGACCCGCTGGGCCTGTCCCTGATGGAAGGCCGGAAAGTCATCCATCGCGTCGTAGGTCTTGCAGGCAAAGGATCTGGACTGCGCGATCCCCAGAGCCATGCGGGACGGTTTGCCCACCACCAGCGCGGTGCCTTCTTGCGCGAAGTGGTCGATGCGTTTGAGCACTGGCCGCCAGAGGGCCCTGAGCAGCGGGCCGGCTCCCGGCAGTGGCTCGATCGGCCAGGGCGGCACGGGCAGTACCTGCAACCAGGCGGGAATGGCCTCGCCAACGGCGGTCGGCGCCTGGCGCAATCGCGCCAGATCGCTCCACCGGGGCAGGCGGGCCGGGTAGGGGTTGACCCAGAGCACCTGGCCGCCCGTGGCGCCGTGCCACCACTGCACGAACTTGTGCGGCCGCTGGGCGAAGCTGTGCCAGTCCACGGGCGAGAGGTAGACCAGGCGCGCGGTCATGGAAGAAACCTTCGGGTGCTCAGTGCCGACGCACTTCGCGCAGCACGCTCACCAAGTCCGAGCAGTGTTTCTCGGGGCTGTGGTACGCCCGGATGTAACGGCTGGAATCTTTGCGTTCGTCCTTCAGCAACACGGCACGGATCACGCGCGCCAGGTCTTGCGGGTCTTCCGGGTGGGCGAGGTTCACATAGGCTTCGTACCCGCGGCGCACGGCCAAGTCGTTGAACTCCTGCATGCCCGGCAGGGCGCTGGCCACCACGGGGATGTCCATGGCCAGGGCTTCGAGGATCGCCACGGGCAGGCCTTCGATGCGCGAGGGCACGACGAAACACCGGAATTCCTGCATCGCCTGCCAGGGTTCGGGCGTGGGCCCGCGGAAGTCCACCTCCACGCCCAGTTCATCGGCCAGCTTGACGAAGCGGTGCAGGTCGTCCCCGGCACCATAGAAGCGCACCGGGATGTCCGCAAACTCGTGCTTCAGCAGCGCCCAGGCGCGCAGGAACAGGTCCAGGCCTTTGGTGTCGTAGTAGCTGGTGATGGCGCCGATGCAGGGCCCGAGTTCGGGCTGGGGCTGGAAGTGGTCGAGCGCGATGGGGTGGTCCACCACCCGGCACGGTTTGCCATAGGTGTCGTGGATGAAGCGCGCGAGAAAAGCCGAGTGCGTGACGAGCGCGGTGGGCACGCGCTTGTCGCTGTCGCTGGTGTCGGTGCGGTGGACGAATTCGATGGCGCTCTTGCCGGAGCGACGGATGACCTCCAGCGCCCAGTCGGGCAGCCAGTGGTAGAGCACCACGTCGAACGGGGCGATGGCTTTTTCCAGCGCGCGGGCGTTGTCGGCGCGCGAATAATCGAAGGGGCAGGTGTCCCGCTGGTCGTGCCCGCCGCAGACGATGACGGGCGCCTCCAGCAGCCGCGACTCTTCGCGGATCAGGCTCTCGACGCCGCCGTGGATGGCGTTGCGCGTGAGGATGACCCACTTCTCCGTCTTCGTCGGGTGCGTCACGAGCGCACCGGAATGGTTTTGCTCGAACCAGGCGGTGCAGTTTTCGTCCGAGATCCAGCCGTAGCCGCGCAGGAGTTCCACCCATCGGGCCCGCCACATCTGCAGCTCGAAATTCCCGGCGGTCTCGGCGCCGTTGCGCTGCAGGCGTGTGCGCAGCTCGTGGTCTTCGATGAGGCGGTTGATGGCGTTGGCCAGGCTGCTGGCCTCGGGCTCGACCAGCAGGCCGTTGATGCCGTCGTACACCAGGTCGGGCAGGCCGCCGACGTTGGTGGCGACCACGGCGCAGCCGCTGGCCAGCGCCTCCACGCAGGACAGGCTGGTGCCTTCGCAGGCCAGGGTGGGAATCACCGCGATGTCGGCCTTCTGGTACCAGGCCGGCATCTGGTCGAAGTCGGCGACGTGGAAGCTGGCGCGCGGGTCGCGGGCGCACACATCCTTGACGATCTGCGTGTCCAGCGGGTCGCCTTCGCCCAGCCACACGATGTCCACCTCGTGCGGAATGCGGCTGACGATGTCGCCAAAGATGCGCGAGCCGCGGTTGATCTGGCTGCGGCGCGGGAACAGCACGGTGAGCCGCTGCGGATCGCGCCGGGCGGGGTCGGGGCGGTAGGCGCTGGCATCAAAGAAGTTCGGGATGAAACGCATCTTCTGCGCCAGTTCGGGCCACAGGCTGCGGATCACCCCGATCGAATTGGTGTCCACGCTGACCACGCCGATCGGGTTGCGAAACGCGCGGTGCAGCTGTTCGAACCAGGCCGGCGTGCGGAAGATGGCATCGGGGTAGTTGTGGTGGTCGAACCAGATGCCGTGGCAGGTCATCAGGCCGTCTTCGCGCACCGAGCCCGAGGCGTATTCCGGCAGGTGGTAGTAGACATGGTCGAAGTCGGCCGCCAGTTCGGTGAAGCGCGAACAGGCCTCGTGGTGAAACTCGCCGACCACATCGCCCGCTGCCAGCAGCCGCACCTCAAACGAAAAATAGGTGCCGCTGCCGCCGGGGCGGGCGCTGGGCTGGAAAAAGGTGGTTTCGATGCCCAGTTCGCGCAACAGGCGCGCCAACTCCAGGGCATAGCGTTCACCCCCGCCGAAACGGGGCCGCCCGTCGTGCCAGTCCAGCAGCTGGTTGGTGAGGATGGCGGCGCGGCGCTGTCCATGGGGGCGGCGCACGCCAAAGTAGGGCTGCAAGGGCGCGGCGGTGGCGCTGTCCGGCGTGGGCATGGCCGTGCGCATCATCGGGTCGGCGGTCGTGGGCGCCGGATGAGCGCCCTGAAAGCCTGCACCCATGGCGGCGGCCGAGGGGCCGTCGGCCGCAGGGGCGTGGGTGGACCAGCCGGTCAGCCTGAAAAACGCGGTCCTCAGGAAGTTCTTGGCCTTGAAAGGCAGCGGGAGGCGGCGATACGCCTCCCTCAGCCGCCGCCGCAGGCGTGCCTTGTCCACCTGGGCAAGGCGGCCCCGTACGGCGCTCGACAGCAGGCGCGCCGGCTGGGTGACACGCCAGGAATGGCTGTGCAGGATCTGCGCAATGGAGCGCTCCAGCTCCGCCGTGGCCCGGCTCAGCTGGGCCATCTGGTCGTTTCTCAGGGCCACCGCATCGGTCAGCAGGGCGATCTCTTCGTTTTTCCCCGCCACCGCATCGTGGAGCCGCGCGATCTGTTCGTCCCGCTGCGTGGTGGCCTGTTTCAGCTCGGCCAACTGCCCGCCGAGGTCCGACAGCAGGCTGTCGTGCCGCGCCCTGGGCACCGTGAGGCGCAGCGCCTCGCGCTCCATCAGCCGGTGCCGCTGGGCCTCGACATGAAAGGCCTTGCGGTAATGGGCGCCTTTCTCGATGTGGTGCACCACATCCGTGAAGTACTGCCCCGACGCCTTCACCAGCAGTTCCGTGACGTGCGGGCAGGCCAGCCCCTGGGGCGCCAGGGCCGACAAGGCCTGGGCGAAATGCAGCACGGGCACCCGGTTGTCTGCCAGGGGCTTGAGGTCGCCATACCGCTCCTGCAGCACCGAAGCGAGGCGGCGGAACAGGCCGTCAGCATCTCGGGGCGCGACCAGGGCCCGCGCCAGTGCCTCCAGCAGCCGCTGGCTGAACACGGGGGTCAGGCGGTGCGTGTGCAGCACGGTGAACAGCACGAAGGCCCAGGCATCCTTCTCGACCTGTGCCGGGTCGTCGGTCAGGTGGCCGAAATCGACCCAGCTCGCCCCCTGCCCGTCGCGCACCGCATTGAAGGGGTAGGGATCGCCATGGGCCAGGCCCAGCGCTTCGAGTTGCGCCAGGCCATCCGCCAGGTGGGCCATCCAGCCCTGCCAGGTGGCGAAGTCGACCGATGAAGGATCAATGCCGTCCGATGGGCTCTCCAGCAGGGCGCGCACTTTTTTCCAGACCGGTGTGGTGGCCGCGTCGTCGAACGGCTGGCCGCGCAGGATGCCCACTTCTGCCGTGCACCCGCACACGCCATGCACCGGCATCAGGGCCGCGTGGCGCAGGCCCAGCAGCTGGGTCCAGAGCGCTTGCGGGCCCTTGGCGTTGTGCTGTGCGCCGAGCACATGCGCGCCCGGACGCACGGCGCCCGCCAGCGGCACCAGCAGGTGGTCGTGACCCACGATGGCCGTGATGGCGGTCTGCGGGCTCTGTCCGGTTCGAACGATTGGCGATGTGTCGTCAAGGGCTGTTAAACGGCAGCCTTCGCCGCACAGATGAATCGCCACGTCCGCGGGTGCGAAATGGTCCTTGGGTTCGGCCAGTGCGTGGGCGACGGGTTGGATGGGCATGCATTCACTCCAGGTCAAGTGACCACAGTTCTCTCAGGTAGCCGTTGGGGCCGATGGTCGGGCCCAGCAGGCGAAGGGCGGGCAAGGTGGGCAGGTGCCGCAGCAGGAAGTGCACGCCGTAACCAGGTTCGAAACCGGGCTCGTCCACCGGGCACTCGTAATAGATGCTGCGCCGGGTGCGGCGCATCAGCGTGGCGAAGATGCGCTGCAGATCGGCGTCTGTGTAGCGGCGCGCGCCCGACATGGCGTAGCCCGTTTCCCAGTGGTGGGCCACGCTGAACAGCAGCACGCAGTCCCAGGGGCGGGTGTCGCTGTCCAGGAAGTCCAGCAGGTCGATGCGGCGCAGCTCCAGCCGGGCGGCGCGCTCGCCCAGCGGCAGCGCCTCGTACAGGCCCTGCCCGTCCACATCGCCGTTGTCGATGCCCAGCACGCGGCAGCCCAGGGCCGCCAGCGTCTTGCCGAACAGGCCGTTGTTGCAGCCCACGTCGAGCACCCGCAGGCCCTCCAGGCGGCCATGGCGCGCGTACAGGTCGGCGGCCACAGCCAGTATCCGCTCCAGGCCCAGGCGTTCGTAGTCCTGTTGCGCCAGCTGTTCGTCGATGGCCGACCAGTTGCCTGTTTCCAGTGCCGACATCAGCGGCGCCAGGCCGAGTTCGGGAAGGTAGGTTTTCATCGTCATCTTTCAGGCCAGCACCACCTTGCCTGGCACGTCGAACAGCAGGGGCACGATGCGGTCGCCCTGGCTCATCACGGTGAATCCAGCGGCGGCAAACACCTTGTCCACGTACTCGCCCTGTATGGGCATGCGGTAGCCCAGGTCGATCCGGTAGCGGGCACCGGTTGAGAGCGGACAGACAAATTCAAAATGCAGCCGCTGTTGCTCGCCGGCCTTCAGGGGCGGAATGCGCTGCCCGTTGAAGAAGGAGTTGATGGCGAAGAGTTCGACGCCCTCGATGGTGGACACCACCAGCCCGACCTCGCCCTCAAAAGGGCAGTCCCGCTCCACCGCCAGCGCGGCATGGATGCTGATCGCGCTGCCCGTTTCCACCACGGTGGTTTCGCGCCCGTTGCCGAAGATCACGCATTCGACAAACCGGGCCTGGCCCGTGCCCACGCGGTGCGACACGCGCCGGGCAAAAGGGGGCTGCAACAGCGAGACCAGCTGGGCGCTGGGGCTGGCACCCGGGTCAGCGGCGGGGGTGTTCGGTGCGGGTGCTGTGGCGCCCTCGGTCGCTGAGCCCAGGACGAAATAGCGGTCGAGCACCTGGCTGGCGGGGCCGTCCATGATCAGCTGCCCGCGGTCCAGCAGCACGGCGCGCGGGCACAAGGCTTTGACGGTCGCGGCCGAATGGGACACAAACAGCACCGTGGTGCCCTCGTCCATCATGTTCCGGATGGCCGCATAACACTTGGCCTGAAAGAACTGATCACCCACCGACAACGCCTCGTCAATGATCAGCACATCGGGTTTGAGGTGGGCCTGAACGGCAAAGGCCAGCCGCACGAACATGCCGCTGGAATAGGTCTTGACCGGCTGGTCCAGGTGGTCGCCGATGTCGGCAAAAGCCACGATGGAGTCGAACGATTCTTCCAGATCGCGGGCGGTCAGCCCCAGAATCGCCCCGTTCAGGTGGATGTTTTCACGGCCGGTGAATTCGGGGTTGAAACCCGCGCCCAGTTCCAGCAATGCGGCAATGCGGCCCTTCACCTCGACGCTGCCGGTGGTGGGCTCCAAAGTGCCGCAGATCAATTGCAGCAAGGTGGACTTGCCCCCGCCATTGCGCCCGACGATGCCCACTGCCTCGCCGCGCCGGATGTCCAGGGACAGGCTGTGGAGCGCCCAGAACTCTTTGTAATAGGTCGGCGCCTGACGCCCCGCGAATCGATGGATTCGGGGCAGGACCATCTGTTTCAATCGATCGCGGGGCTGCTCGTAGATGTGATAACACTTGCTCAGGTTTTGTACCCTGATGGCCACTTCAGATGACATCCGCGAATCCCCTGCGTGTTTTCTGAAACCAGCCGAAGCCCAGTGCGGCGGTTGCCACCGACACCAGCGCCCCCCCAACCCACAACAGCACACTGGGCAGCTCGCCCCAGACCATCACGCCGCGCATCATTTCCACCGCAGGCGTCAGCGGGTTGAGGAACAGCACCTTCTGGAAGGATTCGGGCAAGGCCGATGCGGGATAAAAGATCGGCGTCATGAACACCAGCATCTGAACCAACACGCCGATGAACTGGCCCACGTCGCGCAGGTAGGCGCCCAGCGATGCCAGCATCCAGCTGATGCCCAGCACGAACAGGGCAAACGGGGCCAGGATGAGCGGAATCAGGACCAGCGTCCAGTGCGGCACGCCCACCAGCACCAGGTAGGCGGTCAGCCAGACCAGGAGGCTGATGCCGAAATGAAACAGGGCGCTGCCCAGCGACACCCAGGGCAGGATCTCCAGCGGAAAAACCACCTTTTTGACGTAATTCGAGTTGGCGAGAACCAGGCCGGGCGCACGGGTCACGCATTCCGCGAACAGATTGAACACCAGCAGCCCGGCAAACAGAATCAGGGCGAATTCGGTCTTGGAGTCGCTGCCGGCATTCCAGCGCGCCTTGAACACCACGCTGAAAACAAACGTATAGACCGTCAGCATCAACAGGGGTGTCAGCAGCGACCAGGCCATGCCCATGACCGACCCGCGGTAACGCCCCAGCACTTCGCGTTGCGTGAGGGTTTTGATGAGCGAACGGTGGCGCCAGGCGCTGGCCACCATTTCTTGCGGGCTCGCCGAAAAATGTTGCATGGCGCGGGTGGTGAATGAACGAAGCGAGGCATCGCCTGGCACCGCAACGGATCGGGTGGTGCAGCAGACGCAACCGACGCATGGCACTTGCCATGGCGGCTCATCGGTTCATCATAGGGGCGCCAATCGGTGTTTTGGCACGCTTCACCAGCGATTACTCGACAGCCCAATTGCTTGCAATTGTTTGCAGTTGCGTTGTGCTAGAAGTCTGCGAGCAGCACCGGCGCCATCATGCAAAACAGTCGGCGTTCTGAAACAGAAGACCTTGCTGGTCTTTGGAGGACAAGCGGGGTTCGGTGCCCAGCGCAGGCCAGGCAATCCCCATGGTGGGGTCGTTCCACGCAATGCATCGCTCATGCGCCGGTGCGTAGTACTCGGTGGTCTTGTAGAGAAAATCGGCCGACTCGCTGAGCACCAGAAACCCATGTGCAAACCCGGGCGGCACCCACAGCTGGCGGTGGTTGTCTTCGCTCAGCTCCACGCCCACCCATTGGCCAAAGGTGGGCGAGCTCTTGCGGATGTCCACTGCCACATCAAACACCGCGCCGCGCACCACGCGCACCAGCTTGCCCTGGGGCTGCTGCAGCTGGTAGTGCAGGCCGCGCAGCACGCCATGGGCGCTGCGGCTGTGGTTGTCCTGCACGAAGGTTTCGTTCAGCCCCGTGGCCTCGTTGAAGGCCTGCTGGTTGAAGCTCTCGAAGAAAAAGCCGCGGGCGTCGCCGAACACCTTGGGTTCGATGACCAGCACCTCGGGAATGGCGGTGGGCGTGACCTTCATGAGAACACCTTCTCGTTCAGGATGCGCTTGAGGTACTGGCCGTAGCCGTTCTTCAGCAGGGGCTGGGCCAGGGCTTCGAGTGCGCCGTCGCCGATCCATCCCGCCCGCCAGGCAATCTCTTCCGGGCAGGCGATCTTCAGGCCCTGGCGGTGCTCCAGCGTGGCGATGAACTGGCTGGCTTCGAGCAGGCTTTCGTGGGTGCCCGTGTCCAGCCAGGCGTAGCCGCGCTTCATGATCTGCACGTTGAGCGCGTTGGCGTCCAGGTAGGCCTGGTTCACGGCCGTGATCTCCAGTTCGCCGCGCGCGCTGGGCTTCACCGCCTTGGCAATGTCCACCACCTGCTGGTCGTAGAAGTACAAGCCAGTCACCGCGTAGTTGCTTTTGGGTTGCTGGGGTTTCTCTTCGATGCTGCTGGCTTTGCCAGCCTTGTCAAATGCCACCACGCCGTAGCGCTCCGGGTCGTTGACGTGGTAGGCGAACACCGTAGCCCCTTGCGTTTGTGCACTCGCGTCGCCGAGCAGCGTGGTGAAGTCGTGCCCGTAATAGATGTTGTCGCCCAGCACCAGCGCGCTGGGCGCGTTGCCGATGAAGTCTTCACCAATGATGAAAGCTTGCGCCAGTCCGTCCGGGCTGGGCTGCACGGCGTATTGCAGGTTCATGCCCCAGGCGCTGCCGTCGCCCAGCAGCTGCTGGAAGCGGGGCGTGTCCTGCGGTGTGCTGATGATCAGCACGTCGCGGATGCCCGCGAGCATGAGCGTGCTCAGCGGGTAATAGATCATGGGCTTGTCGTACACCGGCAGCAGCTGTTTGCTGATGGCCAGCGTGGCCGGGTGCAGCCGGGTGCCGGAACCGCCGGCGAGGATGATGCCTTTGCGTTGTGGTGTCATGGGTTTCCCTGAAGAGTCAAAGGATCTCGGTGAGCATGCGGCGCACGCCGGTCTGCCAGTGGGGCAGGGCGAGGTGGAAGGTGCTGCGCAGGCGAGAGGTGTCCAGGCGCGAATTCAGCGGGCGCTGTGCCGGCGTGGGAAAGGCGCTGGTGGGCACGGGTGCCACCTCTTGTGCTTTCAGCACCAGATCGGGCTTCACCATTCGGGCGGTTTCCAGCACGAAGCGGGCGTAGCCGTTCCAGGTCGTTTCGCCAGCGGCGGCCAGGTGGAAGATGCCCGACAGTTGCGGCGCCCGAAGCGTCTGACGGATCGCATGGGCGGTGACGTCGGCGATCAGGTCGGCCCCGGTGGGTGCGCCCCACTGGTCGTCGATCACGGTCAGGCGCTCGCGCTCGACCGCCAGGCGCAGCATGGTCCTGGCGAAGTTGCCACCGCGCGCGGCGTACACCCAGCTGGTGCGCAGGATGAGGTGGCGGCAGCCGCTGGCCTGGATGGCGCGCTCGCCGTCGAGCTTCGTTCGGCCGTAGACGCTCAGCGGCCCGGTGGCGGCGTCTTCCACCCAGGGGGTGGTGCCGCTGCCGTCGAACACGTAGTCCGTGGAGTAGTGCACCAGCAAGGCGTCAATCGATTGGGCCGCCGCGGCCAGCACGCCTGGGGCCTGCGCGTTAAGCGTGCGGGCCAGCTCAGGCTCGCTCTCGGCCTTGTCCACCGCGGTGTGGGCGGCGGCGTTGACGATCACGTCGGGGCGCAGCGCCAGCACGGTCTGGCGCAGTTGGTCGGGCTGGCTCAGGTCGCCGCAGCCGCCGTCTGCGGCCGTGCTGTGACGGTCCAGCGCGATCAGTTCACCCAGGGGGCTCAGGCTGCGCTGCAACTCCCAGCCGACCTGGCCGTTCGGGCCCAGCAGCAGGATCTTCACGCCGCCACCGCCGGGGTGTCGCTGTACTGCTTGCCCACCCATTCGCGGTACGCGCCGCTCTGCACATGGGCCACCCACTGCGGGTTGTCCAGGTACCACTGCACGGTCTTGCGGATGCCGCTCTCGAACGTCTCGGCCGGTTTCCAGCCGAGTTCGGCTTCGAGCCTGCGCGCGTCGATGGCGTAGCGCCGGTCGTGGCCCGGGCGGTCCGTCACATAGCTGATCTGACTCGCGTAGGGCTGGCCGTCGGCACGCGGGCGCAACTCGTCGAGCAGCGCGCAGACGGTGTGCACGATCTCGATGTTGGGCTTCTCGTTCCAGCCGCCCACGTTGTAGACCTCGCCCAGCCGCCCGGCTTGCAGCACGCGGCGGATGGCGCTGCAGTGGTCCTTCACGTAGAGCCAGTCGCGCACCTGCATGCCGTCGCCGTACACCGGCAGCGGCTTGCCCGCCAGGGCATTGACGATCATCAACGGGATGAGCTTCTCGGGGAAATGGAATGGGCCGTAGTTGTTGCTGCAGTTGGTGGTGAGCACCGGCAGGCCGTAGGTGTGGTGGTAGGCGCGCACCAGGTGGTCGCTGGCGGCCTTGCTGGCCGAATACGGGCTGTTGGGCTCGTAGCGGTGTGCTTCGGTGAAGGCCGGGTCGTCTTTGGCCAGGCTGCCGTACACCTCGTCGGTGGACACATGCAGGAATCGGAACGCCGCCTTCTCGTCGGCGGACAGGCTGCCCCAGTGGGCACGCACCGCTTCGAGCAGCTGGAAGGTGCCGACGATGTTGGTCTGGATGAACTCGCCTGGTCCGTGGATGGAGCGGTCCACATGGCTTTCGGCGGCAAAGTTCACCACCGCGCGTGGCCGGTGTTCGGCCAGCAGGCGGCTCACCAGCGCGAAGTCGCCAATGTCACCCTGAACAAACGTGTGCCGCGCATCGCCTTCCAGGCTGGCCAGCGTTTCCAGGTTGCCGGCGTAGGTCAGCTTGTCGAGGTTGACCACCGGCTCCCCGTGTTGAGCGAGCCAGTCCAGAACGAAATTGGCGCCGATGAAGCCGGCGCCGCCGGTGACGAGGAGGGTCATGGGTGTTGGTGCTTGGGTTGAGAGCCAGTCTGAAGTGGTGCGGTGCGCTGGTCTGTCCTGGTTGCTGCCAATGCCTGAAGAAACACCAGCCCGGTGCACAGACCCCACATCAGAGCATAGTAGTTGTGCGCCAGATTGACGTTGCTCACGCTGCCGACTGCGTGAGCCAAGGTGATGAGCGCCATTTGATGCGAGGCCACCCGGTCGATGGCGTGCAGCCGTGCGCTGATCCAGCCCATGCACACCAGCAATGCCAGAAATCCCAGCAAACCCACGATTCCATTGTCCATGGCATGGTGCAGGTACTGGTTGTGCACGTGGCCGAGTGTGCGGACGTGGCTCAAAGCGTCCGATTGTGCGGGCGGCAGATCAAGGCCGGCATTCTTGATCAGCGCCAATCGTTGCGTCGCACCGACGCCCACCCAAGGAGATTCGCTGAAATGATGCCAGGCGAGCTGGTTCAGGTAAACGCGAGCACCCAAAGAGGAATTGAAATCCTGTGTTTTCAAAGCCTGCTCCATTTCCACGGCGGCCAGACGCAGGCGCAGCGGATCGGATGGGGCCGCCGTCAGGCTGGCCAGGGTTGCCGCAGCCAATACACAGGCAGCACCAACCCAGATGAGCGAGCGCGAGTAGGTGCGCAGACCGTGAATCACCATCAACACGATGGGAAAAGCCAACACGACAAATGCCCCGCGAGACTGGCTCAGCACAACCGCCGCCATACCCATCGCGCTGCCCACGCCGTACAGCCAGCGGCGCATCATTGAGTGGCTCGAGTCCCCAGCGTGAGGCAGCAGCACGCACACCAGAAAAACCATCGCACCCGCCCAGGGAATGGGGTGGGACGGCAGGTTGCGTCCCGAGACCGCCACCAGCGCGCATCCTGTGATCAGCGCGAGCACGACCGCGAGATTGATGTGGTGGCGCATGTCGGGCCAGGGGGACAGGTGGCGCACCAGACAAATTGTCGCCATGGCTGAGAGAAGGAGCCGCAGGTGGCTGTTGACGTCACTCGTGTAGGTGCAACAGGCACCATGCCAAGCCCAGGCCATCAAGAGCTCGGCCATCGCATAGATCAGCAATCCCCCAGCCCAGATTCGCGCGGTACTTTGCAACGCGGCGCGGTCGCCAAGTGAGCACGGTTCACCTACCCGGCCACGGGCTTCCTGCACCGACCAGATCAGCCACAAGACCCAGGCAAGCCCTGCAACCTTGCTGTGAAGTGCCGCCAAAGATAGGCACGCCAACATTGCCCAAGCCAAACGAGAAGATCCTGTCTTGGTGGCAACCGAATCGCCAGTCATGGATTGCACAGATGAACTAACTTGCCACGAAGGCTCAGCGTTTGACAACCTCCTCTAGGCGCTCCCGATCATATTCCAATGCCACGTAGCGAAAGAAAGCCTCCAATCCGGCAAACATGCAGTACAGAAATCCTTCGGGTCCGCACAAAAATCCCCGGCGAAAAATATATAACCGAGTGAAGATCGTCGCTCCAGAAAGTGCGCCACGGAAGATGCCACCGGTTTTCCCCTTCTGTAATCGCTTGATCGCACCAAGATGGGCGTATTGCGTCATTTTGAGAAGGCTGCCGTAGATGGTTTCCCGGGAGTGATGGGTGAGTCGGTGGCGCAGTTGCAGAACCGGTCTGGCTTCGTGCAGAACGGCATGTTCGTGAACCACACCCTCGAAACTCCGCACGTCGGAACGCCAGAACAAACGCTCGACATTTCCCGAGCTTTTCATTCGGGTCAGTTGGCGTCCAAACGCGATCTGCACCCAGTGCAAAGCCCACACGGCCTTCTCTCCCGATGCGACGACTTCCCGGATTTCGCGGCTCAAGTCTGGCGAAATTTCTTCGTCGGCATCAAGAAAAAAGACGTAATCGCTTGTCGCGTGGGCCAACAGGCGATCCCGTTGGACCGAGAAGCCCTGCCAATCCGGGTAGATGAAGACTTGGGCGCCCAGCGCACGGGCGATTTCTGGTGTGCCATCGACGCTTCCGGCATCCACAAGCACCACTTCGTCCGCAAAGCACGCGCTGCGGATGCAGCTGGCAATCCTATGCGCCTCATTAAGGGAAAGGATGGCTACCGTCAGGGTGGGTGGCCCGTAGTGACTGGTGTAAGTGCGCATGGGACGCACTCTAAAGAAGTCGGAAGAATCAAATTGCTAGCATCTGATTCTGTGTGTAAGTAAACGCAAATAATATTACAGCATATGGCTTTAGATCGTAAAGCACAAGCAGCCCTTTCGAGCTGTGACGTAATGTACCTGCGGAGATGATCGCCGAGACCGTGCTCATGATTTTTGCGCGCGGAAGGGCTATGCGGAGGACTTCGCTGCCTTCTTCGAAGCCTTGAAAGCTGCGCTGTTTCCACGCTGCGGCCGACGCTATCGGTCGGTTAATCGTTTGATCGTCTCCGCGACGACCTTTACGGGAAAGATCTTCGATTGCTGTCTTATCGGGCCTAGCCCAGGAAACGCATCAACACCTTGTTTTTCGCGGCGATGAATTTATCGATCCACAATCTCTTCTGCTTCGCATAGTAGTAGTTTAGCGCCCGCTTGTTCTTCCGACGCATACCAGTGGTGTTGGTGTCAATTTCGCTTGCCGACCCTGTTGTGGCAACCAAGGGAGGGTGAAACGAAAAACCTTTGTCACGGCGAGTCTGCCAGTGACGCAGGTAGTTGTCCACTGGTGCATAAATACGCTCGCTGGCATCAATAAAGGCCTTGGCTCCGGCGCGTGACCATGCGATGCCGGTGGTCGTCATGGGAAAATAGTGTGCCTTATGAAGGCTGTATTTTCCGTATTCTGGAGAGAGCTGCTTGAGCGGGGTGGATATTTTCAGCTTCTGGTTGCCGAAGTTCAGAATTTCCCAGTCGGCGTGTCCATTGTTGTTCATCCAGTCGACTGCTTCAGTGATGAGCTCTGCAAAGTTAGCCTCAAACTGGATGTCATCTTCAATTACTATGCCAATCTCTGCATCGCTTTCCAGAAATTTTTTGGCACAATTCAAGTGGCTGAAGTAACAGCCCATTTCGCCGCCGACCATGCCTCGGCCTAGGTATTTGTAAGCTTTTTTTCGATCGTAAACTGGCAGGTCGTCTGGATTGATCTTTCGACCATCAAAGGCAGAGATGCGCATGAACGGCAATGCTGCATTTTGAAGCTGGCCGCTAGCCCTCTCCAGGCGCTCACGGCTGTCGTCCAGATTAATGAGGAGCAGTAGGTGCTTCATAATATCTGTAGATCGATGGAATATTCCGAGCAGGCGCTCGGGTGAATCATTTCTTGCTCTGCCAAGTCCAAAAGCTTGTTTTTTTTGAAATATTTATCAAGGCTGATGGTTGTAGAGTTGGTGTCGCGTGTGTTTTGTAAACTGGTGCTATTCAACCGCGCCGAGGTCGGGTGGTGTTTATAGAAATCGTCTTGTCAATAACTCAATTTTGTTGAGTAAAAGCGTCAACCAACTGTTTCGGTATCCATTGAATTTGTAGGGTTTGGGTACAGTTGGGTCGACAGTCTCAATAAAATCTTCTGCGTAGGGCCGTATCGACGTGCTCCGGTTGACAAACAATCTAGCCGCATCCGGACTCATGTCAAGATAGTTCTTTATTGTGTTTCCTGCTAACCTGAACGCCAGCTTGGCTCCGATCGTAAGAACCTTGCCTCTGTAAGCCGGCTCGTCTGTTAAATAAAAGCAAAAGGGGTTGGATAGTTGTGGCATCAGGCCAAATTTTTGCTTGGCCATGATGCCATTTTCAAGCTCGGATTGTTGAAAATTCCATCCAGTAGCTCTCAATCTTGTTGGGCTAATAATGGCCACATCTGTATAGCAGGCTGGAACCAAATTATCTGATGAATCGCGCCAGATATAAGCCGGTACGTCTGTCTCGGGCGAGTAGTTGTGGTCGAAAAACTCGCGTTTTCTTCCTTTCAAAAATACGGGGCTCACAAAAGCTGCGCGCTTGAAGTGTTTAAAAACACGCCCGATTTCGAGAATGTCTTCAGATGTCATTTGTCTGACAATCTGCATATCCTCTTGAAGTAGTAGAAGGTAGTCGGAAGTCGCTTGATCAAGGGCGGCCTGCATGTTTCTATAGAAGCCGCCGTGTCTACCCGCTATTTTTTCCTGGTTGCGCGTGACCTTGGGTCCCAATGTCTGCAGGTAGGCACAAGTCGCTGGGTCGTCGCTGCCATCATCAAAGACATGATAGACCGCTGTTGGCATATTGCGCTCGATCGACTCGATGCAATTTCTCAGATACTGTCCACGATTGAAGGAGAAAATCGCAACCTCAATGGTGGTCATGGCTGAGTCTAGATGTTCGAGAAAGCATGTTCCGGCTGGTCATTTCTGAGCGGTACTTTCAGCCAAATTCTTTCTTTGGTGAAAGTGAATTTAGCTATTCAAAGTCTTTTTTGACTTTGATGCATATTGAATGCATGCTACTTTTTTCGACGAGTGCCGGAGTGGATGGTGACAAATTCAGATTTTGATCCCCGGGTTGAGGTCGGCAGTCTGTCGGTCTTGAGGCGGCAAGGCGAATTGCAGAGCAGAATGAGATGTGCGTAAGCATTTTGCGGGACGGCCATTGCCTCATAGTGTGTCAAGCATACTCAAATTCCGAGCGATATAACTTGATCTGATGAAAGTCCGGCAGGCTCATACGGGACCAATATGGTCTGACTTGTGTCGATTAAAGCTTGCGCACCAATCTCCTTCCACACCGTGACGGTTGGACTGGCTCTTGGACAAGTCAGTGCCCGTGCCCCACCACCTCACCCGCCTTCAGCTGGTAGACCGTCCCACAGTACGGACATTTCGCCACCCCAGTTGATGCCACATCCAGGTACACCTTGGGGTGGCTGTTCCAGAGTTTCATGTCGGCCAGCGGGCTGGGGCAGAACACGCCGCCGTGGGTGTTCAGGTCGCTGGCCTTGAGTTCGACGGTGTTGGCGTTGGTGCTCATGGTGTGGACCTCAGACCAGGCTCAGCCAGTGGGCGTACTGGTCGTTGCGGCCGTTGACGATGTCGAAGAAGGCGCTCTGGATCTTTTCGGTGATGGGGCCGCGGCTGCCCACGTAGTCGCCTTTGCCCAGCTCGATGCGGTCGAGTTCGCGGATGGGCGTCACTTCGGCGGCGGTGCCGGTGAAGAAGGCTTCGTCGGCGATGTAGACCTCGTCGCGGGTGATGCGCTTCTGCACGATCTCCAGGCCCAGGTCCTTGGCGATGTGGAACACGGTGTTGCGGGTGATGCCGTTCAGGGCGCCGGCCGACAGGTCGGGCGTGTAGATGACGCCGTTCTTGATGACGAAGATGTTCTCGCCCGCGCCTTCGCTCACGAAGCCGGAGCTGTCGAGCAGCAGGGCTTCGTCGTAGCCGTCGTCGGTGGCTTCCATGTTGGCCAGGATGGAGTTGGTGTAGTTGCTCACCGCTTTGGCCTGCGTCATGGTGATGTTGACGTGGTGGCGGGTGTAGCTGCTGGTCTTCACGCGGATGCCGCGCTTCAGGCCTTCTTCGCCCAGGTAGGCGCCCCAGGGCCAGGCGGCCACCATCAGGTGGATGGTGTTGCCTTTGGGGCTGACGCCGAGTTTCTTGTCACCGATCCAGGTCAAGGGGCGCAGGTAGCCGCTTTCCAGCTGGTTCTCGCGGATGACAGCCTTCTGCGCTTCGTTCACTTCCTGCTGGGTGAACGGAATCTGCATGCGCAGGATCTTGGCGCTGTTGAACAGGCGCTCGGTGTGTTCTTCCAAGCGGAAGATGGCCGTGCCTTTGGCGGTCTTGTAGGCCCGCACGCCTTCGAAGGCCCCGCAGCCGTAGTGCAGGGTGTGCGTCAGCACGTGGATCTTGGCGTCGCGCCAGTCGACCATCTGGCCGTCCATCCAGATCTTGCCGTCGCG
>JAGXRS010000293.1 GCA_018335615.1 Hydrogenophaga sp.
TGGCCGACGTGGCCAACCTCGGCTCGGCCGACGCCGAAGCCGCGATTGCCGCCGCCAATGCCGCCTGGCCCGCCTGGCGCAGCAAGACCGCCAAAGAGCGCAGCATCATCCTGCGCAAATGGTTCGACCTGCTCATGACCAACCAGGACGACCTGGGCCGCATCATGACCGCCGAGCAGGGCAAGCCCCTGCCCGAAGCAAAAGGCGAAGTGGCCTACGGCGCCAGCTTCGTCGAGTGGTTTGCCGAAGAAGCCAAGCGCGTCAACGGTGAGACCCTGCCCCAGTTCGACAACAGCCGCCGCCTGATGGTGCTCAAGCAGCCCATCGGTGTGTGCGCCGCCATCACGCCGTGGAACTTCCCGCTGGCCATGATCACGCGCAAGGTGGCACCCGCGCTGGCGGCTGGCTGCACGGTCATCATCAAGCCGGCCGAGCTCACGCCGCTGACCGCGCTGGCCGCCGCCGAGCTGGCCATCCGCGCCGGCATCCCGGCCGGTGTGCTCAACATGATCACGGCCGATGCCGACAACTCCATCGCCGTGGGCAAGGTGCTGTGCGCCAGCGATGTGGTGCGGCACATCAGCTTCACCGGCTCCACCGAAGTCGGCCGCATCCTCATGGCGCAGAGCGCGCCCACGGTGAAGAAGATGTCGCTGGAACTCGGCGGCAACGCGCCCTTCATCGTGTTCAACGACGCCGACATCGACTCGGCCGTGGAAGGCGCTTTCGCCAGCAAGTACCGCAACGCCGGCCAGACCTGCGTGTGCTCGAACCGCCTGTATGTGCAGAGCGGTGTGTACGACGCGTTCGTGGAGAAGTTCGCCGCCAAGGTGAAGACCGCCAAGGTCGGCAACGGCTTTGAGGACGGTGTGAACCAGGGCCCGCTGATCGAAGAGGCCGCGCTGGTGAAGGTGCAGCGCCATGTGGACGACGCCGTGGCCAAGGGCGCGCGTGTGCTGGCTGGCGGCAAACGCCTGGGCGGCCAGTTCTTCGAGCCCACCGTGGTGGCCGACGCCACCGCCGACATGCTCTGCGCGAAAGAAGAAACGTTCGGCCCCTTCGCGCCGGTGTTCAAGTTCGAAACCGAGCAGGAAGCCATCGACGCGGCCAACAACACCGAGTTTGGCCTGGCCAGCTATTTCTACAGCCGCGACATCGGCCGCATCTACCGCGTGGCCGAGGCGCTGGAGTACGGCATGGTGGGTATCAATGTCGGCATCCTGGCCACCGAGCACGTGCCCTTCGGCGGCGTGAAGCAGTCCGGCCTGGGCCGCGAGGGCTCGCACCACGGCATGGACGACTACGTGGAAATCAAGTACCTCTGCCTGGGCGACATCCTGAAGTAAGGCCGTCAGGCCCCACCCCGTCCCATCCCGCAGCAGGGATGGGTCTACCCGGTGGCGTCAGGCGGGCGCTGCGTCTTTCACGTCGCGCGCCAGCTTGTCCCGCAACTGGTTCACCAGGTTGGTCTTGGCCCGCGTGATGTGGTGCTCCGTCAGGCGCACCGCCTTTTCCACGTCGCCCTGCCCGATGGCGAGGGCGATGGCCTCGTGCTCATCCCACAGGCTGGAGCGCTGATGGGCCCAACGGTGCACCGCCCCCATGACGCGGCGCAGGTGCACCCAGTAACGCCCCGCATTCTCGGCAATCAGGGCATTGCCCGACGCGGCATAGATGGCCGAGTGGAACGCCATGTCGGCGTCGATGATGCGCTTGAGGTCGCCGCTTTGCGAGGTGGCGCGGCCTTGCAGGATCAAGGCCGGGTCGATGGTGGCCCGGGACTGGGCCGCCAGCCGCACGGCCAGCGCATCCAGCGCGCCCCGTACCTCGTAGAGATGCCCCACCCACTCCGGGTCCAGCGGAGTCACCTGCACGCCGCGGCCCGGCGCATCCTCGATGAGGCCATCTTTTTTCAACAGGCGCAGCGCCTGCAGCACCGGCGAACGCGACACATGCAGCTGCTCCGCAATCTCTTCCTGGGTGATGCGCTCGCCCGGCGCCAACGATCCATCGGTGATGGCATCGACCAGCACCTGGTAGACCGTTTCCACGAAATCGCTGCGGGTAGGGAGCTTGTCAAGTTGCAGTCGCATGCGTGGATTCTATTTTCAAGACCGTGTACAGAATACAGATCCACCACTCGGCCCTGGGCGGCCTTGATGTGGGTCAAGCCGTGTCACCCGGCATCAAGGGGAGAGGCGGTCAGGGCACAAGCCTGGCGGGCTGACTCGACCGGGATGACGCCAGCCAGGATGGCGTCTGGGTGCCACCGGGAAGATGGGCCAGCAGGGATTCACAGCATTGCGCATCCCGGTGGTCACACACCAGCAGCTTCAGCCGGTGGCGCCCGTGGCCCAGGGGACTCGTGAGGACCAACACCAGGTGCTGCTTGAGATCGTGCTCCAGGCTGCCCTCTTGCCATTGCACTTGGCTCACATCGTGCCAGGCGACCAGCCGGTCGTGGCCGAGCCGGAGCCCGAACAGGTGCGGCACATGGGTCCAGCCGATCTGAACGCCGTCCGCCCCGAAGCTGACACGCTGCACGTACAACCGTTCGCTGAACAGCGCCTGCAGCATCACCGCGGTGCCGCCCACCGCCAGCGCGCCCAGGGCCACGCGGAGGTCCAGCGCCACGCCTGAAGCCCCCGCCGCCGAGGCACCCGACAACCATGCCAGCGCCCATCCGCCGGCTGCGGTCATCAGCAAGCCAATGAACAGGCCCCACAGACGGGGTCGCCCGACCCAGCGGCCGGGCGGACCGTAGTCGAGCACAAAGGTCCGATCCATGCTGTCCTTTCCCTTCAGGCCGCGCAGGTGCGCACCCTCATGAACCGATCGGCTGAGGCCCGGGCCGGCCGACGGCCGCTCAGCCGAACATGTCCGGCTGCGTGAGCGCCAGGTGCTCGTAGATGGGCTGGAAGTGCAGCCAGCCGATGTACTCCGAGCCCACATGTTCGCGGCTGTAGCGCGAACGTTCCGGCGACACCAGCACCGGCTTGTGGCCTGTGGCCTCGACCAGCAGCTGCTGGCGGCAGCAGCGCTCCAGCGCGATGAACCAGAAGGCGGCGGCCTCGATGCTGTGGCGGCTGGCGGTGAGCAGCCCGTGGTTCTGGTGGATGGCGGCCTTGACGCCCTTGAACCAGTCGCACACCGCCATGCCGGCGCGCTCTTCCACCGCCACCTGACCGGCTTCGTCCTTGATGACCACATGGTCCTCGAAGAAGGCCGCTGCGTCCTGCGAGATCGGCTCCAGCGGGCGGCCCAGGGCAGCGAAGGCGGTGCCGTAGACCGTGTGGGCGTGGCACATGGCCAGGATGTCCGGGTGCGCCTCGTGCACGGCGGCGTGCAGCACGAAGCCGGCCCGGTTGATGGCGTGAGCGCCCTGGACGACGCGGCCCTTGTGGTCGGCCAGGATCAGGTTGGACACCTTGACCTGAGCGAAGTGCACACACATGGGGTTGGTCCAGTACAGCTCCGGATGCTCGGGATCGCGGATGGTCAGGTGGCCCGCAAAGCCGTAGTCAAAGCCTTCCAGCGCGAAGGCGCGGCAGGCGGCCACCAGGCGCTGCTTGAGGTGCAGGCGTTCGGCCTCGAAACTGTCGAATGCGGGGATCTCGGGAAACACAAGGCCGGGCTGGGTGGGCTGGTAAATCGAGGTGTTCTTGACTTTGTCGAGCATGGGAATCTCCGGATGGGGTGGGGTCGGTGGTGTCAGAGGTCGAGGACGAGCAGCGGGCTGCAGGCGCGCGAGACACACACGGTCAGGCAACGCGTTTTCTCTTCGTCGGTGAGGATGTAGTCGTTGTGTTCCACCTCGCCTTCGAGGTAGTCGACCTTGCAGGCGCCACACAGGCCCGACAGGCACGACGTGGGCACGCGATGGCCGGCGATTTCGATCGCCCGCACGATGGTCTGGTCGGGCAGCACCGGCAGGGTGATGCCCGTGCGCGCCAGTCGCACCTCGAAGGCGCCATCGGGTGCGGTTTTCGGCGGTGCGTCGGGCGCCTTGAAGTGCTCGCTGTGAACCGTGCCGGGCGCCCAGTGCGCACTGGCTTCGGCACAGGCTGTCATGAAACCCGCGGGGCCGCAGTAGTACAGGTGCGCACCGTCCGCCGGCTGCCGCAGCAGCCCGGTGATGTCCAGCCCCTGACCGGGCACGCCGTTGTCGAAGTGAACGTGCAGCCGGTCCGGCGGCACGATGGCCTTGAGCGCATCGGCAAAGGCAGCGTGGCGGGGGCTGCGCGCGCAGTGGTGCAATTCAAACGACGCCCCTTGCGCGGTGAGCGCGTGCGCCATCGCCTTCAAAGGCGTGATGCCGATGCCACCGGCCAGCAGCACCGTGTGGGCCGCGCCCGGCGCCAGGGCGAAAGCGTTGCGCGGCGCCCCCACCGTCAGCAGTTCGCCCACCCGCACGCTGTCGTGCAGGGTCTTCGAGCCGCCGCGCCCCTTCACCTCGCGCAGCACGCCCAGGGTCCAGCGGCTGCGGTCGGACGGATCGCCGGCCAGCGAGTAGGAGCGCACCAGCCCGCCCGGCAGGTGCACATCGACATGGGCGCCGGCGGTCACAGCGGGCAGTTCCGCGCCCTCGGGATCGACCAGATCAAAGGCGTGGATGCCCTCGGCCTGCCAGCGGATGGCCTGCACCCGCAGCCGCAGCAAGGACACCGGCGCCGCCTCGGGCTGGGTGACACCCAGCGGCAGCGGGGCATTCATGCCTGCCTCCGCGCCAGCACGTCCTGCTGCAAGACCTCCAGCCGGGCCTTCACGAAGCTGTCGCGTTCGCTGCCCTGCAGGCCGTCGGCCTCGGTGAGGATGGTCACCACCTGGCGCGCTAGGTACCGGCGCAGCGTGACCTCCTCTTCCCGGGTGCGGCCCACTGGCAGTTCGAACACGTTGCCCGAACAGTAGCTGTTGGGCGCACCGCCGTTCTCGCGCACCCAGGCGGCGAACTGTTCCGGGCCGGCCTTGGGGTTGGTGCCCCGCACAGCGTCGCGCAGCAGCTTGCGGAACATGTAGAGCCCGGCGTCGAACTTGGTCGGGTTCTCCAGCGCGTGGATGGCGATCGGGCGCTGGCTGATGATGGCCTCGTAATCCCCGGGGGCGTACTGGCAGTCCTTGTAGTTCGGACGGGCGCGGTGGTCGCTCGGGATGGGCGGCATGTCCTCCAGCTGGTACTGGCCGAAGCGCTCGGGGCGGCGCATGGCGACCTGGCCTTCCAGGAAGTCGATGGTTTCATAGCCCACCAGGCTCTTGTCGCCCACGCCGCGGGTGTCGATGCCCGGGCCCATCACGCGCCAGCCCATCATCTTGGCGTTGCGGTCGTCCACCGGCACGGTCCAGCGGATCATGTGGAAGCGGCCGAACAGCTTCTTCTGGTGCCCGTCTTCCGATGTGTAGGCGTGCAGGCTCAGGTTGGGCAGCACCTGGTGCTGCACGCGGATGTACATGTGGCCGTCGTCAGAACGGCGGGCGCCCGAACAGGCCAGGCCGCGGCCGCCGTGAATCGGCGCGAAGTGCATGTCGGGCGGCACCTCCATCGAAGCCGCCCCCACTTCGTCAAACGTGGTGCCCTGGTAGTGCTCGCCGGTCACCTGGCGCTTGGCGTGCAGCGCCATGGTGTGGTAGTTGTCGGCCGAGTTGTCCTGCACCTGCAGCCAGTTGCAGTGCTGGAAGTTGCTGTAGGGCACCAGTTCGTCGCCTTCGGCCACGGTGAAGTTGCCCTCCCACTCGGGGAATGGGGGCTCCTGCTCGGGCGGCCCCATGTAGGCAAACACCAGGCCGTTGCGCTCAATGGTCTTGTAGGCGCCCTGGCGGATGGAGCAGCGGTAGCGCTCGCCCTCTTCTTCCTCGCCCTCGGGGAAGGGCACCCGCAGGCAGGTGCCATCCACGTCGAACACCATGCCGTGGTAGCAGCACGAAATGCCGTGTTCTTCGATCTTTCCGTATTCGAGCGAGGCGCCGCGGTGCACGCAGTGGGCGTGCAACAGGCCAATGCGGCCGCTGCCATCGCGGAAACACACCAGCTCCTCGCCCAGGATCTTGAGGAACCGGGGCGTGTCGGTCAGCTCCATGGTCATGCACACGGGGTGCCAAAAGCGGCGCATGTACTCACCCGTCGGCGTACCCGGGCCCACCTCGGTCAGCTCCGGGTCGTGACCCGGCTCCTTGTTGGTGAAATAACCCCCAAAGGGAATGAGCTTTTTGACGACGGGTACCGAGCCGGTGCTGGATGCGTGCTCGAACTTGTCCTGAGGGGTGGTCATGGCGTCTCCGAAAGGTTGGGGCGTTAAGGAAAATTCACGAGTACTGACTTCTGAACTCTGTATACAGAGATTAAGCGCACGCCCCTTTCCCCGCATCCGCGTTAACCCTGGCCACAGCAGGACCGCATCCAGACCTCCTCAGCATGCTCACAGGGATGGCAGCATCCCTGTCTTGGGCATACACGACAGAAACGGGACGCCATCCCGACGTCTCGCCTCTCGGTTATGATCCCGCCCAGCGCGGGTGTCGTTCAATGGTAGGACTCTTGCTTCCCAAGCAAATAACGTGGGTTCGATTCCCATCACCCGCTCCACTTCTTCCAGCAGCGTCCCCGTCGCGCGGACCTGTTCTCCCCTGAACCTCGAATTCACCGGCTGATCCGGGGGCCTTGCGCTGCGCCCCACGCGCCTGGAGCGCCGCGTGACCACAATGAATTGCCAGCATTTTCTGGCCATCCATTGAGGACCGACCCATGAAAAACGTTTTGCTGCTCACCTGTGCCCTCGCTTTCTCCGGCGCTGCGCTGGCGCATGGCTGCCCCGGGGAGATGAGGGCGATCGATGCCAAGCTGGAAACCAAGCCCGCGTTGAGCGCCGCCGATCAGGAGAAAGTGGCCGCCCTGCGTGCCGACGGTGAACGCCTGCACAAGGCGGGCGACCACGGCGCTTCAATGAAGGCGCTGGGCGACGCCAAGAAGCTGCTCGTAATCTGAGTCCTGCAGCAGGCTCGAACGCAACCTGGCCAGCCTGGTGTGCCCCCAGCCCCACGCACGGCGCCCGCTTCAATGCTTCAGCGAGCGCTCCACAGCACGGCCAGGCCCAGCGCCAGGAAGATCAGCGCGGCCACCCGGTGCACCGCCTGAATGGGCACGCGGCGGGTGATGGCCTCGCCGAAAAACACCACGGGCGCGTTGGCCAGCATCATGCCCAGCGTGGTGCCGGCCACCACGGCCAGCAGCGGTTCGTACTGGGCGCCCAGCGCGACGGTGGCGATCTGTGTCTTGTCGCCCATCTCGGCGAGGAAAAACGTCCAGGTGGTGAGCAGGAACACGCCCATGCGCCGACGCGGCACGGCATCGGTTTCGTCCAACTTGTCGGGAATGAGCACCCACACCGCCATGGCCAGGAAAGACGCGCCCAGCACCCAGCGCATCACGTCGGGACCCACCGTGGCCATGACCCAGGCGCCCACGGCGCCCGCCAGCGCGTGGTTGAGCAGGGTGGCCAGCAGAATGCCCCAGACGATGGGCCAGGGGCGCTTGAAACGCGCGGCCAGCACCAGCGACAGCAGCTGGGTCTTGTCGCCCATTTCGGCCAGGGCCACGACACCGGTGGACAGCAGGAAGGCTTCCAACAAACGCTCCGTTTAACGCAAGAAACGGCAACGCCCGCACCGTGAGGGGCGGGCGTTGCCGAGCTGCGTGGAGTTTACCCGGACCGCATGCCGGGCCGGCGCGCCGCGAACGGGCGCCAAAGGCTCATCAATAGACCAGCGGCACGCCGGTCTTGGACTGCAGGAACTCGCGGCTGACGTCGGGGGCCAGTTCGACCACCTTCAGGCCTTCGGGCGTCACGTCCATCACGGCCAGGTCGGTCACGATGCGGTTGACCACGGCCTTGCCGGTGAGCGGCAGCGTGCACTCGGGCAGGATCTTGAGGTCTTCGGTGCCGTCCTTCTTGCGCGCCACATGCTCCATGAGCACGATCACGCGCTTGACGCCGGCCACCAGGTCCATGGCGCCGCCCATGCCCTTGACCATCTTGCCGGGGATCATCCAGTTGGCCAGGTCGCCCTTGTCGGTGACCTGCATGGCGCCCAGGATGGACAGGTTGATCTTGCCGCCGCGGATCATGGCGAAGGACTGGTCGGAGCCGAAGATGGCCGAGCCCTTGAGCGTGGTCACCGTCTGCTTGCCGGCGTTGATGAGGTCGGCGTCCACCTCGTCCTCATAGGGAAAGGGACCGATGCCGAGCATGCCGTTCTCGCTCTGCAGCCACACCTCGACATGGTCGGGCACGTGGTTGGCCACCAGCGTGGGAATGCCGATCCCGAGGTTGACGTAGAAACCGTCCTGCAGTTCGGAAGCCGCTTTGGCGGCCATTTGGTCTTGGGTCCAGGGCATGTCGATCTCCTTAAACTTTGCGATCGCGCACGGTGCGCTTCTCGATGCGCTTTTCGGGCGTGGGGTTGTGCACGATGCGGTGCACGTAGATGCCGGGCAGGTGCACGTCGTCCGGGGCGATCTCGCCGGTGGCCACGATGCGTTCCACTTCCACGATGCAGATCTTGCCGGCGGTGGCGGCGGCCGGGTTGAAGTTGCGTGCCGTCAGGTTGAAGCGCAGGTTGCCCGAACGGTCGGCGACGTCGGCCTTGATCAGCGACACCTCGGGCACCAGCGAGCGCTCCATCACATAGGTTTCACCGTCGAACTCGCGCAGTTCCTTGCCCTCGGCCACCAGGGTGCCCACGCCGGTCTTGGTGAAGAAGGCGGGGATGCCGGCGCCCCCGGCGCGCAGCTTCTCGGCCAGCGTGCCCTGCGGCGTGAATTCCAGTTCCAGTTCGCCAGCCAGGAACTGGCGCTCGAACTCCTTGTTTTCGCCCACGTAGGACGAGATCATTTTCTTGATCTGGCGGGTTTCGAGCAGCTTGCCCAAGCCGAAACCATCCACACCGGCGTTGTTGGAAATCACGGTGAGGTCCTTCACGCCGCTGTCGCGCAGGGCGTCGATCAGGGCCTCGGGAATGCCGCAGAGGCCAAAGCCCCCGACCGCGAGAAGCTGGCCATCGGCCACGATGCCTTTGAGCGCCTCGGCAGCGCTCGGGTAAATCTTGTTCACGTCTGTTGCTCCTGGGGTTGAACCGTGGAAATCATGACGATACTACGTAAAGTCATACGTAGTTTGACCTAGTGTGTAACCCGAATGCCGCGCCCGCTCTCCACTTCTGTTCCCGACCCGTTTGATGCCTCGGCCACGGCGGCACCCGTGGACTACCGCCTGGCTTTTGACCTGGCGCCGGTGGGCCTGGCCCTGTCGCGCCAGCGCACCATGGTCGACTGCAACCAGGCGCTGTGCGAGATGTTCGGTGCCAGCCGGGACCAGCTGGTGGGCCAGAGTTTCCAGATCCTCTACCCCAGCCCGGACGAGTTCGAGCGCATGGGCGAGCGCATCGCTCCGCTCCTGGGCAAGAACGGCACCTACGCCGACGACCGCATCATGAAGCGGGTGGACGGGCGCTTCAAGGGCGAGCCCTTCTGGTGCCACGTGACCGGGCGCGCCCTGCGCCGGGAGGCACCACACGAGGCCGGCATCTGGAGCTTCGAAGACCTCAGTTCGCGCCGCGCGGTGCGAGCCGAACTGACCCCGCGGGAGCGCGAGGTGGCCGCGTTTCTGATGGACGGCCTCACCAGCAAGGGCATTGGCAAGGCGCTGGGCATCAGCCCGCGCACGGTGGAGATTCACCGCGCCAGGCTGATCCGCAAATACCAGGCCAGCAGCTCGGTGGACCTGGTCAACAAGCTCATTGCGGGGTGAACCCAACGGCATTCGAGCCTGCGCCATCACGGCAGCACAGCGACCACATCACTGCGGCTGGAAGCCACTGTCCTTGATGATCTTGGCCCACACACCGGCATAGCGGCGCTCGCGGGTGGCCAGTTGTTCCGACGTCATGAAGCCCACGGTGAGTCCCATGGCCGTGAGCTTGTCGCGCACGTCGGGCTGGGCAATCGCTTTCTGTATCGCCGCGGCGATGCGGTCCAGCGTGGCCTTGGGCGTGCCGGCAGGGGCAAACACGCCGTAGTACGGAATGTCCTCGAACCCGGTCATGCCCAGCTCGGCGAAGGTGGGCACCTCGGGCATGGCAGCCTGGCGCTGCGTGCCCATGACCGCCACCACGCGCAGCTTGCCGGCCTTGTGGTTCTCGATGAAGTCGGGAATGGACGCCACGCCCGCGGAGATCTGGTTGCCGAGCATGTCGGTCATCATGGGCGCGCTGCCGCGGTAGGGTGCGGCCACCAGGTCGAGCTGGTTTTTCTGCGCAATCACCTGTACCAGGAACTGCGGCACCGAGCCCGGCGCCGGAATGCCCACCGCACCCTTGCCGCCGCCCTGCTGGCGCACCCAGTCGACATAGCCCTTGAGCGTGGTGGCGGGCGTGCCGCTGGACAGCGCAAACGCGTTCACGAAGGTGGCGAAACCGGCCACCGGCACGAAGTCGCGCGCGGGATCAAAGCCCGGGTTCTTCGTCACCATGGGCAGGATGGTGATGCTGTGGTCGTGGCTGAGGAACAGCGTGTGGCCGTCCGGCGCGGCGGCCTTCAGCGTCTGCGCGGCAATCTGACCGCCGGCGCCCGGCTTGTTCTCCACCACCACCGGGCCACCCAGCTCGGCCTGCAGGCGCTCGGAGAGGATGCGCGCGATGGCATCGGTGCCGCCGCCGGCGGGGAAGCCCACCATCAACTTGGTGGTCTGCCCCTGGGCCACAGCCCAGCTGGCCCCGAGCGAGAGTCCAATGGCGAGTGCGCTGCGCAGGCTGCGCTGGAGGAAGGTGCGGCGAATGCTTGGCATGGTGAAGTCCCGTCAAAAAAGAAAAAGAAAAGGCGTTCAGGCGGCTGGTGGCTCCACCACCTCGGCAGCGGTGCGGAAGGCTTCCACCGCGGTGGGAATGCCGCAGTAAACGGCCGCGTGCAACAGCACCTCCTGGATTTCCTGCACGGTGGCGCCGTTGTTGAGCGCGCCGCGCACATGGCCCTTGAGCTCGTGCTGCTTGCCCAGTGCCGTGAGCATGGCCACGGTGACCAGGCTGCGGGTCTTGCGGTCCAGGCCCTCGCGCTGCCAGACGTCGCCCCAGGCGGCGCGGGAAATGTGGTCCTGAATCGGCTGGGTGAAGGGCGTGGCGCCCGCCAGCGCGCGGTCCACAAAGGGGTCGCCCATGACCTCGCGCCGGGTGGCGAGGCCGCGTTGGTATTGCTCGTCTTGCACGGAGGCTCCTTGGCTGGGCCGCTGCCGCGGCCGGAATCAATCGATCAGCAGATCCGTGAAGGATAAACTTGTCCGCACCTATCCCTTCTGACCGGAGACAAGTCCATGAGCCGCTACCCGCACCCCGACCTGAACGCCCTGCCCGACGACATCAAGGCCCAGGTGCTGGCGGTGCAGGAGAAGGCCGGCTTCATCCCCAACGTCTTCCTGGCGCTGGCGCGGCGACCGGCCGAGTGGCGCGCCTTCTTCGCCTACCACGACGCGCTGATGCTCAAGGAAGACTCGGGCCTGACCAAGGGCGACCGCGAGATGATCGTCACCACCACCAGCGCGGCCAACCAGTGCCTGTACTGCGTGGTGGCGCACGGCGCCATCCTGCGCATCTACGAGAAGAAACCGCTGGTGGCCGACCAGGTGGCGGTGAACTACCGCAAGGCCGACATCACCCCGCGCCAGCGCGCCATGCTCGACTTTGCGATGAAGGTCTGCCAGGCCTCGCACACCATCGACGATGTGGATTTCGACGCCCTGCACGCCCACGGCTTCACCGACGAAGACGCCTGGGACATCGCCGCCATCACCGCCTTCTTCGGCCTGTCCAACCGCATGGCCAGCTTCAGCGGCATGGCCCCGAACCCCGAGTTCTACCTGATGGGCCGCACGCCCAAGGCGAAGAGCTGAGCGGGCACTCTCACCCGAGCTGGGCGCGCATGGCGTCCGGCATGGGCGCCGATTTCTGCTGCGGGAAATTGACCCACACCGTGGTGGCGCCGCCGGCGGCGTAAATGGTGTCGGGGTCGTCGCTGCGGGCCAGCGTGCACCAGCTCTCGAAACTGCTGCGGCCCGGGTCGCTCACGTACAGAGTGGCCAGCACATCGCCCGGGTACTCCAGCTGTTTGTAGAAGTTGCAGAACGCGTTGACGATCACCGGGCCCTCGCCCTTGGGGTCGGGCTCGCAGCCGATGGAGCGCATCCACTCGATGCGGATGACCTCCAGGTAGCGGAAATACACCGTGTTGTTCACATGCCCCATGGCGTCCATGTCGCCCCAGCGGATCGGCATCGTCATGCTGAACACGCGCTTCTTCTGCTCGGGAATCTCAAGTTTCATTGGTCGTTATCCAGTGATGAAGGGGTCAGCGATGCGCCCGTATCGACGCCAGGATGCCCAGCAGGAACAGCACGCAGGCCGCCAGCTGCAGGGGCGCGGGCCAGGTGGCGTCCCACAGGAAGGCGTAGGCCAGGCCAAACACGGTCTCGCTCACGATCAGCTGCCCAGCCAGGCTGGGGCTCAGGCGGCGGCTGGCCATGTTCCACAGCACGGCGGCCACCCAGGCCGAGCCGATACCGGTGACCACGCAGACCAGCACAAACAGGCCAAAGCCTTCGCGCGCGCTCAGCTCGGCCCAGCCAGTACCCCAGCCGGCCCAGAGCAGCAGTGCCCCGAGCGCGGCCGCCACCCCCAGCCAGTTGGCCCAGTCGGTGGAATTCACCTCCGGGTGGCGGCGCAGCCAGGCGGCGTTCAGCAGGCCAAAGGCCGTCCAGCTGGCCATGGCAGCCACCGCGTACAGCACGCCGCGCAGCAGGTGGCCCCCGCTGGCCGTGGCGGCGCCGGGGTCCACGCCGTGGCCGGTGGCCTGCATCATCAGCAGCATGCCCAGCGCCGTGAGCACCAGACCCGGCACCAGGGCGCGCCAGCGCAGGCCCTTGGGCTTGCCCAGCACCATCACCCACAGCGGAATGGTGCCGATGATGAGCACCGGCAAGGGGGCGCCGGCGTCCTGGATCGCCAGCACCAGCAACAGGTAATAGCCCGTGTAGCCCAGCACGCTCAGGCCCAGCGCGGCCAGCGCCTGGCGCGGGGTGGGCAGGTTCCAGCGGGCCAGGCGCCGCTCAGCACCGGGCTGGAACAACCCCGCCAGGGGCCGCGTGGCCAGCAGCACCAGCGCGAAAAGCCCGCAAGCCAGGAAGCGGCCCACCGTGTAGTCGACCGAGTCGAAACCCGCGACCATCAACGGGGCGATGAAGGTCATGCCCCAGAAGGCACCGGCGCCCAGGCCCGCCAGGATGCCGGTGAGCATGCCGGCGGGCCACGCCGCGGGGCGCGCCAGATGTGCCGTGCTCAAGTGTTCAGATCCCGAAACCGTCATCGGCGGCGATCACCGCGCCGTTGATGAAATGGCTCTCGTTGGAGCACAGCAGCATCAGCACGGCGTCGAGGTCGGCGGGCTGGCCCACGCGCTTGCGCGGCAGCATGCTGATGAGCTTCTGGCCCTGTTCGGTCTGCCAGTGGCTGTGGTTGATCTCGGTGTCGATGTAGCCCGGGCAGATGGCGTTGACGTTGATGCCGTACTTGCCCCACTCCACCGCCATGGCCTTGGTCATGTGCACCACGGCGGCCTTGCTCATGCAGTACACGCCGATCTGCGGCAGCACCTTCAGCCCGGCCATGGACGCGATGTTGACGATGCGTCCGCCCACGTAGGTGCCGGGTGCCGCGCCCTTGGCACGCGCCAGCATGCGCTTGGCCACTTCCTGCGCCACGAAGAACGCGCCCTTGGTGTTGGTGTCGAACACGAAGTCGTAGTCGTCCTCGGTCACGTCCTGCAGGCGCTGCGTGGTGCTCACGCCCGAGTTGTTCACCAGGATGTCGATGGCGCCCACCTCGGTCTCGGCATGGGCCACGGCGGCCTTGATGGACGCGATGTCGGTCACGTCCAGCGCGACGACGTGGGCGTCGCCCCCCTCGGCCTCGATGTGGGCACGCAAGGCCATCAGGCGGTCGGTGCGGCGGCTGGCCAGCACCACGGCGGCGCCGGCATTCGCCAGCGTCTTGGCGAACTGCTCGCCCAGGCCGCCGGAGGCTCCGGTGATGAGGGCCACGCGGCCCGAGAGATCGAGGCTGTAAGACATGGAATCAATTCCTGCAGAAAGGGGAACTTCAGGGCGGCGACCCCAAGTGACAGGATTGTGCGGCATCGCCCACTAAAATCCGTCCCGATCACGACACCACGCCTCCCATGCTTCGCTGACAAAGCCCTTGCAGGCGCGCGGCATGCCGGTAGCCCCCACACCCCATTCAGAGGACCCCCCATGAGCCCCGAAGAGATCCTGAGCACCTACGGCCCGCGCGAGGCCATGGAATACGACGTGGTGATCGTCGGCGGCGGCCCGGCCGGCCTGTCCACCGCCATCCGCCTCAAGCAGCTGGCCGCAGAAAAGGGCAGCGAAATCAACGTCTGCGTGCTGGAGAAAGGCTCCGAGCCCGGTGCCCACATCCTCTCGGGCGCCGTGATGGACCCGGTCGCGCTGAACGAGCTCTTCCCCGACTGGAAAGAGCGCGGCGCCCCGCTGAACCAGCCCGTGACCGGCGACGACCTGCTGGTGCTCTCCGAGACCGGTGAGCAGCGCACGCCCGACTGGCTGATTCCGCGCAACTTCCACAACGACGGCTGCTACGTCATCAGCCTGGGCGCGGTCAGCAAGTGGCTGGGCGAGCAGGCCGAGGCGCTGGGCGTGGAGATCTTCCCCGGCTTTGCCGCCGCCGAAATCCTCTACAACGACGACGGCTCGGTCAAAGGTGTGGCCACCGGCAACCTGGGCGTGGGCAAAGACGGCGAGCCCATGGACAGCTTCCAGATCGGCATGGAGCTGCACGCCAAATACACCGTGTTCGCCGAAGGCGCCCGCGGCCACCTGGGCAAGCAGCTGCTGGCGCGCTTCAAGCTCGACGAGGGCAAGGACGCGCAGACCTTTGCCATCGGCATCAAGGAACTGTGGGAGATCCCGCCCGAGAAGGCCAAGCCCGGCCTGGTGGTGCACACCGCCGGCTGGCCGCTGGGTGACGACGCCTTTGGCGGCGGCTTCCTCTACCACCTGGAAGGCAACAAGGTCACGCTGGGCTATGTGATCGGCCTGGACTACGCCAACCCCTGGATGAGCCCCTTCGAGGAAATGCAGCGCTGGAAGACGCACCCGTCGATCCGCGCCCACATCGAGGGCGGCAAGCGGCTGAGCTACGGTGCGCGCGCACTGAACAACGGCACGCCGCAGGCCCTGCCCAAGACGGTGTTCCCCGGCGGCGCGCTGGTGGGCTGCGACGCGGGCTTTTTAAACGCCGCGCGCATCAAGGGCAGCCACGCCGCCATCAAGAGCGGCATGCTCTGCGCCGAAGCGGCCTTCGAAGCGGTGAGTGCCGGGCGCAGCGGTGACGAGCTCACGGCGTTTGAAGACAAGTTCAAGGCCAGCTGGCTGCATGAAGAGCTGTGGACCTACCGCAACTTCAAGAACTGGTTCAAGAAGAGCCCGCTCATGGGCAAGCTCATGACCGGCGTTGAGCACTGGTTCCTGCCCAGGATCGGCGTGAAAAGCCCGCCCTGGACCATCAACAACACGGTCAAGGACCACACCAAGCTGCGCCCGGCCGCGGAGATGCCGCAGATCCGCTACCCCAAGCCCGACGGCAAGCTGACCTTCGACAAGCTTTCCAGCGTGTTCGTCTCCAACACCAACCACGAAGAGCACCAGCCGGCGCACCTGACGCTGAAAGACGCCAGCGTGCCGGTGAACATCAACCTGGCGAAGTACGCCGGCCCCGAGAGCCGCTACTGCCCGGCGGGCGTGTACGAGTTCGTGAAGACCGAAACCGGCGGCGACCGCCTGCAGATCAACGCGCAGAACTGCGTGCACTGCAAGACCTGCGACATCAAGGACCCGACGCAGAACATCGTCTGGGTCACGCCCGA